>SLRI01000688.1 GCA_007131045.1 Rhodospirillales bacterium | reverse complement strand
GCCAGGTCTTCCACCTGGTCCGTGGCGCCATCGTCAACAGCTTCGCCTTCTCAGGCATCGCCCTGGCCCTGATCGTGATCGCCGGCAGCATCATCGGCTACATCATCAGCAGGCGCGACACCACGCTGACCAAGCTGCTCGATACCGGCCTGATGATCCCCTATGTCATCCCCGGCACCGTCTTGGGCATCGGCTTCATCACCGCCTTCAACGAGCCACCGATCTGGATCACCGGCACGGCCGCGATCATCATCCTCGCCTACTTCATCCGCCGACTGCCCTACATGGTCAGGGCCTGCGCGTCCTACGTCTACCAGATCGACAAGTCGGTCGAGGAGGCCTCGATCAACCTCGGCGCCCCGCCCGCCCGGACCTTCAGGAAGATCATGCTGCCGCTGATGGCGCCGGGCATCATGGCCGGGGCGGTCCTCTCCTGGGTCGAGGTGATCAACGAGCTCTCCGCCACCGTCGTCCTCTATACCGGCCTGACCTCGACCATGCCGATCGCGACCTACAGCCAGGTCCTCGCCGGCGCCTACGGGCCGGCCGCGGCCGTGGCCTCGCTCTTGATCCTGGCGACCACCCTCTCGCTCGTCGTCTTCACCCTGATCGGCGGCAACGACGACCAGCTCACGGTCTGACCTGAACGAGGACAATGAACATCATGAGCAGGAGCCGCCTTGCTTCTGCTGAGCCCGGCTCTCGCCGCTTGACCCCGTCGATGAGCGCGGCAATGCTCCCGCCCTCGCCCGCAACGGCGCGGGCGGGGTAGCTGCGGCCAGACCCTTCGAACCATGCGCATCGAAGCCTTCTCGGAAGGCAAGAACCTCGACGACCCGGACGCCAACGAGGACCAGCTCCTGGTCCTCCCCGGCCGCGGCTATGCCGTCATCGACGGGGTGACCGATCGCACCGGCCACCGCTACGACGGCATGCTCGCCGGCCGGATGGCGGGTCTCCTC
Organism: Rhodospirillales bacterium; assembly: GCA_007131045.1. Lineage (GTDB taxonomy): Bacteria > Pseudomonadota > Alphaproteobacteria > Geminicoccales > Geminicoccaceae > SLRI01. The sequence continues at coordinate 2,847 of SLRI01000688.1, read as the reverse complement.
GTGCGCGACGCCACGGCGAGCTACCTCCTCGATCCAGTCGAACGCGAGCTCGACCCCGAACGCCTGGTCGGCCACGTCACCGCGGCAATCCAATCCGCATACGAGCGCTTCGGCATTGCTGCCGCGGCCCGGGAACATCCGGCCCGCCGCTTCGGCGCCACCCTGGCCCTCGCGGCGGACCAGGGCGACACCATCCGCATCGTCCTCGTCGGCGACAGCGGGGTGCGGCTGAACGGTGAGGAGCTGATCGTCGTCGATCCCGGCCTCGACAGGGTGACCGCCGGCATCCGCCTCGCCGCCTGGCGCACCCTCGAAGCCGCAGGCGCCGATCGCGAGGCGTGTCTTAGCGTCTCCCGCGCCTGCGTCTTCAACGGTCTGCAGCGCCTGCATCCCGACATGCAGCCCTGGCTCGACGAGGCCGGCCTCGAGGATCTCCGCCAGGATTACCTCGCCCAGGCCATGCGCGACTTCCCCGAGGTTCCGCCGGCCGACCTGGAAATCCTGATCGACGGTGGCATCATCGAGGGCCAGGGCCGGTTCCAGAACAACACCGAGAGTCCCTTGAGCTACTGCGTTCTCGACGGTTTCGATGTTCCGTTGTCGCTGGTCCAGATCTTCGACCGCCCGAAGGCCGAGATCCGCACCCTCGAGCTGTTCACCGACGGCTACTTCGCGCCCGGCGCCGAACCCACGATAGACGCCTGGGAGGCCGCGTTCGCCGAGGTCGAGCGGCAAGACCCCGACAAGCGCCACGCCTACCCGTCGGTCAAAGGCACCATCGGCCGCATCTGCGCCGACGACCGGACGGTCGTGATCGTCCGATGCTGAACCTCCCGTCGAATCGGCACGCGCACGCATCTTCGGGAACCTTGCCCGCCGTTTCGCAGTTCATGATGAAGCAACGGCACAGATGAAGGAAAGCAGGAAATGCTCGACGAGTTTCGACGGCCGGTGCCACTGACGCTGGGCGCGGTTGTACTCATTCTCCTGATCGCGCTCGTCGTCATGTGGACGACCCAGACCCGTCAGCAGGCCGCGTTCGAGGCCGAGCTCGCCACAGTTCAGCAAGATGCCAGAACCCAGTTCGAGGCGCGCGAAGCCGAGACGCAGCAGCAGGTGGCCCAGCTGGCCGCGGAACGCGATGAGATCGCCGCCGAGCGGGACGAGCTCAGGGAAGCATTTGCGGCGCATCAGGAGACGGCAGGTGAGCTCGAGGCGCTCGAGCAGCGGATCGAGATCTCGACAGCGCAGATCGCCGAGCTCGACAGGCTTCGCGAAGAGGCCGCAGGCGCCGCGGAGGAGGCCGAGGCGCAGCTCGACGAGCTGACCGCCGAGCTCGAGGAGCGCGAGGCGCGGCTCGCCGAGCTGGAGCAGGAAAGGGCCGATGCCGACGCCGAGGTTCGCGCTGCCCGCGAGGAGAGCGCCGAGCTGCAGGAAGCCGTGGCCGAGAGCTCCGAGGAGCTCTCGACCATCGGCGAGCGCGTGAGCGAAGCCCGCCGCCAGGAGGCCGAGCTGCGCGAGGCCTTGGCCGAGCTGAACCAGGAAGCGGCGGCCACGAGCGAGCAGCTGGCTATTGCCGAAGAGCGCATGCAGGAGGCGAGGGACACCGAGGCGCAAGCGCTCGAGGCGCTGGCCGAGGTGCGCCAAGAGCAGCAGTCGCTGGCCGAAGACCGGGCGGGGCTGCAGGCACAGCTGACCGAGCTCGGCGAGACCCGCGAGCAGCTCGTCGTCGAGGTGCAGCAGGCGCAGGACCAGCGCAACGCCCTGCAGGACCAGCTCAGGGAGCTGACCGAGCGGTTCGCGACCCGCAGCGAGGAGCTGGCCGAGCTCGAGCGGCAGATCCAGGAGCAGCAGGAGCAATCCGCTCGCGTGGTCGGCGCGCTGACCGCCGGCCTAGCTCCCGGCCGCTATGCCGGGCGAGTCGAGGATGGCGATGCTGTGGTCATGGCGGTCTTCCAGGCGGATGGTCAGTTCGAGATGACCGGTGGCACGAGCGAGGCGGCAATGGCGCGAGGAGCGGCCATCGGTCGCTACGAGGTCGAGGACGACATCTTGACCCTCGAGGACGTCACCGGCGCCGATGCGGCGTCGTTCCCGATGGTCTGCGCAATCCGGCCGACCGCCACCGGCTTCGAGCTGCTGTCGGCCGATCCCGACAACGACGACGACGAAGCCGAGACAGCGGCCTGCGCGCTGGACGGCCTGACCTTCTCCCGGCTCGAATAAGCGAACCGCCCGAGGCCAGCTGGAGAGCCGGCGGCCGTCCTCGCCCCGTTATTCTGCCGACATGCGAACGGGGTCGAGAGCTCGCGGGCGGCATCCGCCCGGCTGCTCGCCGGCAGCACCGCGCGCCGCGATCAGCAATGCGGCCGCATGGTCGCCCGAGCCGATCGCGCCTTCGATGGTCGCCGGCAGGCCGGTGGCCGTCCAGTCACCGGCGAGCACGAGATTGCTCCAGCGGGTCCGTGCCGGCGGACGCTGGCGAACCGCCTCCGGGGTTTGCCGAAACGTGGCGCGGCGCTCCTTGACGACCCGGAACGGCACCGTGAGCCGCGAACCGTGCCCGAGCGCGCGGGCGACGTCCTGCCAGGCCCGCGCGGCCAGCGCCGGGGCCGGACTGTCCATGTGGGCATCGGCGGCGCTCACGGTGACCGAGACGACGTCGCCACGGCAGAACAGCCATTCGGCGAAGCCGCCGACCAGACCGAGGATCGAAGGCCCATTCGGCGGCCGGTCGAGCCGGTAGTGGATGTTGAGGATGGCATTGGTCTCGGTCGGGACGTCGAGGCCGGGCACGAGGCTCTCGGCGGCGGCCGCCGGAACGGCGAGGACGACCCGGTCGCCGGG
>SLRI01000135.1 GCA_007131045.1 Rhodospirillales bacterium | reverse complement strand
GGTGTGGTCAACGTCCTGCCCGACCAGAGCATCCGCTACGTGCCGCAGACCGGCTTCGTCGGCATCGACAGCTTCACCTACACCGTGCTCGACGAGCAGGGCTCGACCGCGAGCGCCACCGTGACGGTCAAGGTCGTGGCCGCGAACAGCGCGCCCCTCGCGATGAACGACAATTTCAGCGTGGTCGCCGGCGAGCCGGCCGTGCTCGCGGTCCTCGCCAACGACAGCGACCCGGATGGTGGGCCGTTGCAGATCGTCGGCTTCACCATGCCGAGCCACGGCAGCCTCGTCTTCGACAGCACGAACAAGACGTTCTCCTACACCTCCGATGCCGGCTACGAGGGCGCCGATCAGTTCACCTATACGATCCGCGACAACCGCGGGGCGAGCGCCTCGGCGACGGTGACGCTGAACGTCGTCCAGGTCAGCGAGGTTCCGGAGGCTGTCGACGACCATGTCACCACCGAGGCCGGCGTGCCGGTCACCATCGACGTGCTCGCCAATGACGAACTGCCCGAGGGGCAGCAGATCGCGATCGTCGCGGTCACCCTGCCGTTCAAGGGCAAGCTCGACTTCAATCCCGACAAGACGCTCACCTACACGCCGAATGCCGGCTTCGTCGGCACCGACGACTTCACCTACACCATCGGCAACGGCAAGGGCGGTACCGCCAAGGCCAATGTGACGATCGAGGTGACGCCGGCCAGTACCGTCGCCACCTATGCCAACGGCTATCGCTATCGCCGGCGGATCGTGATGCCGGCGACAATGGCCCAGGGCGAAACCCTCGTCGGTTTTCCGCTCTGGGTCGAGCTCGCCGGCAACTGGCTGAAGACGGCGGGCAATGGCGGCAAGCTGGCGAACGCCTCGGGCTACGATCTGCGTTTCGAGCGCGCCGACGGCAGCAAGCTCGCGCATGAGATCGAGCGGTACGACGCAGAGATCGGCAGCCTCGGCGCCTGGGTCCGCCTGCCCGAGTTGAGCAACGACCAGCCGACCGTCGTCCTCGTCTACTACGGCAAGCCGGATCTCACCGCGAGCGAGGCCGAGCCCGAGACCGTCTGGCAGGACTATCTCGCCGTCTGGCACCTGCCGGACAGCCTCGACGCGTCCGCCGAAGGCCGCGTGCTGGCTCCCGCCGGCAGCCTCGCCAGCACGGCCGATGGTCTCGGCGCCGGCGCCCTCTTGCTCGGCGGTAACGGCGTGCTGTCGATTGCCGATACGAGCTGGCTCGACGGCCGCGACGCGCTGAGCATCCAGCTGCGCAGCAAGGCCGGCAGCATCGGCCACGATCGCGGCCAGCTCAATGTCGGCGGCTTCGGCAGCGATGCGGCGAGCAACCTGGCGCTTCGCTATCAGGCAACCGGCTTCGCCGGCAACCAGCCGGCCAATGTCATTCACTCGAAGCTCAAGACCACCGCCGGCAATGTGGGCGCCTCGAGTGCGGCCGGTACCCAGTCGACCGCTTGGCAGAGCCTCGCCTTCCAGTGGGCAACCGGTGACAGCGGCCTCGATCTCTACGTCGATGGCCGCCCGACACCGCTCAGCTACGCCAACCAGATCGACGGCCCGGCGACCACGCAGATCTCCGGCCCTTTGCATCTCGGGGCCGGGCCACGCGACACTGCCGACGGCGGCTGGGTCGGCCTGATCGACGAGGTGCGCTTTCGCCCCGCCAAGCTCGACGAGGCCTGGCTCGCCGCCGAGCATGCCAATCAGACCGACCCCGCCGGCTTCTTCGGCATCGGGGCCGAGGAAACCGTCGCCGACGCCACGCCCGGCATCGTCGCCATCCCGCTCGAGGTCGAAACCAGCGCCGGCCAGTGGGTCGACATCGATGTCCTGGCGGCGGCGCTGTCGGCCGGCACCGACACCCCGACGATCCAGGTGGCCACCCAGCCGCAAAACGGCACCGCATCGGTCATCGGCGGCAAGGTCCGCTACACGCCGACCAGCGGCACGCTCGGCACGGACAAGTTCACCTATCGCCTCACCGCCGACGGCCAGTCCGCCACGGCGCAGATTTCGGTCCTGGTCACGTCCTCGGTATCGCAGGGCCAGCAGGGTGGGGCCGACGAACTGCTCCAGCCGCTGCGCATCGTGAGCGTCAAGAACCAGAGCGAGCTGAACGCTGCCAAGGCGGCCGCCCGTCCCGGCGACCACCTGCTCCTCGCGAACGGCAGCTACAGTCTCGGCAATGTGACGGTATCCGGGACGCTCGAGGCGCCGATCGTCTTCCGGGCCGAGAACAATCAGGCAGTGACGCTGACCGGGTTGGGCGACGTATCGGCCGACAACGTGCGCTTTTGGGGCTTCAACTGTGGCAACGACAACTTCGGGCTGCTGACCGGGCGCAATATCTGGATCATTCGTTGCCGGTGGTCGGGCACCAGCACCGGCAATCGGATCCGCTTCCGCTCCCCCGGCGGGCGGGTCTGGCACTGCCGGATGACCGGCAACGGGCGGATGATCGCCTTCGATACCGGCGCCAACGCGGGCGGCTCCGGCCTGATGGGCATCCAGGGCCACGTCAGGGGCTGCTGGTTCCACGACGTCGCCCCCGGCGGCAACAACGCGACCGAGGTGATCACCGTGGGCTTCGCCGATACGCGAACCCTCGTCCAGAGTGACACACTGATCGAGTATTGCCTGTTCGAGGACTGCAACCTGGGCGGGCAGGAGGACGAGACGATCGCGATCAAGAGCTCCTACGTCACGGTGCGCAACTGCACCTTCCGGCGCACCCGCTTCCTCGCGGTGCGGCACGGCACGCATGCCGTGATCGACGGCTGCGTGCACATCGACAGCTCGGCGGGGGGCTTCAAGCTGCGCGACGCCGACGGCATCCTGCAGAACAGCAAGACGATCGGGCAGAGCCGCACCGCGATCTTCGCCGGCAACGTCCTGTCGACGGCGGCCGGCGGCGGCGATTGGTGGACCACGCCGACCTCCAGCCTCAATCCCGGCGTCAAGTTCCCGGCCGCCTTCAGGACCAAGGTCTACAATCACGAAGCGGTGGATCGAGCACCGGTCATCGGTGACAAGTATTCCGCCGACTTCGACCCGCTGCGCCCGGCCGACCAGGTCGTCTGGCTCGGCAACCGGGGCATCGATCCGGCGCCACGCACGAGCCCGTCGGGCTACTGGAGCGACCTCACGCCCGCCAACCAGTGGGGCGATCCGGCACCCGTCGATTACGTCGCGCCGCTCACCTTGACGTCGGGTCAGGTGGGCCCGACCGTCGGGCTCTGAGCCGAAGCTCGGGGCGGGGCGGGTGCCGGTGCACCGCGTCTCGCCCCGCGCCTGTTGCCGCTGCCGGTCAGGCTGCCGAGCTCGGCAGCCGGCTGCCGACATGCACCAGGCGCCACGAGATGCCCAAATAGAGCAGGAAGGAGGCGGCCGACGCGAGGCTGAACATGATCAGCGTGGTGCGGCTGTCGAGCTGCATGACGGCGCCCGCCCCGAAGCTGACGCCCAATGCCAACAGGTTCAATACCGAAACGACGAAATGCAAGTCTTGCCTATTGAAGATATACAAAAGTTGTGAAATCGGAAAAACGATGAACCGAGCCAAATAGAGCGGGACGAGAATTTGTACGATGACGCCGGCTTCACGCCATTCGGGGCCGAAGACCAGCCCGAAGAGGGGCGGGGCGAACAACAGCAGCGGCAAGGTGCCGAGCAGGCCGAGGCCGCCGAACAGGGTCAGCGTGCGCAGGAAGAACCGGTGCAGCTCGCGGCGGTCGAGACCGCGGGCCTCGCCCAGGAAAACCTGGCTCGCCGCCTCGCTCAGGATCTTGACCGGGGCCGCCATGATTCGCTGACTCAAGCCGTACCAGCCGGCCATGGCCGGCCCGTAGAGCATGGCGACGAGCAGCACGGGCGCCAGATCGCAGATCGCCTGCAGAAGTGACGACGGCATGGCCAGCGCCGGATAGCGCCAGCTCTGGCGCGCGACTTGCCGGAGCGAGGCGCGCCGCACCGCGCGCAGCAGCGCCCGGTCCGCGGCCGGCAGCCGCGATGAGAAATGGCCGAAGCGGACGACGTAGCCCGCGATATAGCCGACGAGCAGGCCGGGCATGCCGGCGCCGGCGAGCCCCAGCGCGACCTGCCCACCGGCCTGCGTGCCGAGCTGCAGCGTGCGATTGATGCCGTTGACCCGATAGCTGCCGCGCCGCACCGACCAGTAGCTCAAGGCCGAGCCGCACCCCCAGAGCAGCGCTGCCGGGGGCAGCAGCCAGAGCCACGCCGCGAGCTCGGGGATCGCGAGCCCCGTCGCGATCCGCTCGCCGGCCACCGCGACCACCACCGCGAGCAAGAGCGCGCTCGCCGTCGCACCGAGCATCGCCAGCAACACCGCCGCCGCGGCGTCGCTGTTCTCCCGCAGCACCGGGACGGCGAACTCGTAGCGCAACGAAGCGTTGACCGCGAAGATCCCGGCCATGGCGGCGAACACGGCGAACACGCCGAATTGCTGCGGATCATAGAGCCGCGTGAGCAAGGGCGAGCTGAGCAGCACCAGTGCCTGACCGGCGATGGTGCCGCTCGACAGGGTCATGAGCTTGCGGAAAAAGCCCCGGTCGGGCAGCCAGCGCGATGGCTCTAGAGGCATGATGGGCGGCGTTCCAAGCTGAGACGATGCACGGCACGGCGCACCGGCCCGGGGCCGCCGGTGCACCGGGAGCGGTCGTCCAGAAGCGACACCGCAAGCGTGATCCGAAAAGGTGGATAGCGCAACGCTCGGCTGCTAGAAAGCCGGGCCGATGGCTGCCGCCTCGACCCCGAACCGGCCATCACCGCATCAGCGTTCACGGAACAATCGACATGCCGTCAACGACATCGGCCCGAGCCTGGCTGCCGGCGGTGCTGATCGCCGTCCTCGCCGCAGCACTCTATGCCGTCAATCTCGGTCGGTTGCCCCACCCCGACGAGCTCTATCACCTGCTCGCGGCAGACGGCCTGCTCGAGACCGGCGAGCCGGCGATCGGCACCGACGGCCGCTACTGGCGCGGCTACCTGTTCACCTGGCTCGTCGCGCAGAGCATCGCGGTCTTCGGCACCAGCCTGAGCGCCGGGCGCCTGCCCGCCGTCGTCTTCATGGTCGCCACCGTCGTCGTCCTCTTTCTCTTCGTCCGCCGCGAGGCCGGCCCGCTCGCGGCATGGGTGAGCGCGTTGCTGCTCGCCACCTCGCCCTTCGCGATCGACATGGCCCAGTTCATCCGCTTCTACAGCCTGCAGTGCCTGCTCTTCCTGGCCGGTGCCTGGATCGTCTACGAGCTGCTGCGAGCCGAGTGGCGATGGTGGCCCCACCTGCCGTCGGCCGTCCTGGCGCTCGCCCTCCTCGGCTTCGCCGCCTACCTGCAGCCGACCACGCTCATCGGGCTCGTCGGGCTCGGCAGCTGGGTCGGCGTCACGGCTCTCGTCCGCTTGCAGCGTTCCGCGCTGCCGACCTCACGCAAGCGGCTGCTCGTCGCCGGGCTCGTTGGCCTCGGCCTGCTCGTGCTCGCCGCGGCCGCGGCGAGCGGCGTGCTCGCCGACCTCTGGCAACGGTTCCGCGCGACGCCGCTGTTTCTCGAAGGCCGGGCGGACGAGTTCTGGTTCTATTTCGTCGTCTACTTCGTCCTCTATCCGACCTTGTTGACGCTGAGCGGCCTGCTGGTGCTGCTCGCTGCGCGGAAGAATTGGCGCTTGACGCTGTTCTTGCTGACCGTGTTTCTCGTCAGCTTCGTCGCGAGCTCGCTCGCGGGTGCCAAGAACACGCGCTACATGGCCTACGCGCAGCCGTTCCTGTTCGCGCTCTGGGGGGTGGGCATCGCCTCGCTGGTCGAGCTCGGGCGGGACGCGATCGGCCGCCTCGCCGCCGAGCTGCAGGCGCTTTTCGGGGGAACTGCCGAGCAGACACGCCGACGGCTGGCCCGAGGTGCCATCGGCCTCGCGGTGGTCTCGATCGTGCTCGCCAATCCGGTATGGCTGCGGAGCGCCACCCTGCTCGCCGAGGTGACCTTGCCGATCCAGACGCCGCCGACCGATTGGGCGGCGGCACAGCCGGCGCTGCAGCCCTGGCTCGAGACGGCCGAGATCGTGGTCACGACCGAGGAGCTCGGCCCCCTCTTCTACTACGGCCGGGCCGACCTGATGCTCAGCGCCACCAAGTATCCCGAGATCCCGGCCGAGCGGCGGGCACCCTTCGCCCCCGACCATCGCACCGACGTGCCGACCATCGCCACCGTCGACGAGCTGCGGCTCGCCATGGATTGCCGCCGCAACGGGCTCTTTTTGACCCAGGCCAAGCATTGGGGGCCGGGCGCCGAGCGGCTGCGCGACGCCGCCGTGGAAGAGCTGCTGCTGAGCCGCGCCCGACCGCTCGACACACCCCGCCGGAGCCGAGTCCTGGCGTTCGTCTGGGACAACGCCGCACCGGCGGCGAACGACGCGGCCTGCGCGCGCGTGCCGATCCGATAGCGGTCGAGCCCGCGCGCTGCTCGCCGGCGCCCCTCGCCGGGGGCAGGCTCAGCCGCCGTTGGTCCCGACCTCGCTCGCCGAGACGCGGCGCGCACCATTGCCGGCCGACGACGCGTTCGCATTGCTGATCTGGGTATTCTGCTGGGTCTCGCGGTCGATTCGCCCGTTATGCCCGTTGACGACGGTGCCGGTCGCCGCCAAGCGACTGTTGGACCGGCTGAAGACCCGGCCGATCACGGTCCGATGGGCGAAATTGTTGGTCAGCCGCGCATTCTCCGCGCGCGGGAAACCGCCGCTCTGGCTTTGCAGGTCCCGCGACAGGATATCACCGCCGAGCACCAGGATCTGCGAGTTCTCCATGCGATTGTTTCGCGCTTCGTTGCCGATGTCGCTCAGCCAGATCCCCTTGCTGTTGTTCGCATAATTCTCGCTGATCAAGTTGTTTCGGCCGTGACGGACGTAGATCGCACCACTGTTCAGCACGGTATTGTAACGTACTTGGTTGTCCGAGCACTTGAGGAGAATAATCTGGTCGAAGTCGCAATTCTCGATCAGATTGTATTCGATGCGCGCCTTTACCTGCCGCGCGGTGTGCGACGGTTGATGGCCGACACCGAGCGCGAAGTCGGCCGAGCGCGAGCCGTCGCGCAGGTGGTTGTGATGGACATAAGGCTGGTGCCCGGGCTGGTTGCCGTAGACGGGGTCGAGATCGATCCCCCGATGCGAGAAATTGCGAAACTCGTTGTAGTCGATCTCGATATTGCTGGCACCGCGAGCGCTGAGCGCCGTTCTGCAGTTGATGAAGGTGCAACGGCTGACGCGACAATTGTCGCCGAACACCTGCAGGGTGGCACGCGACATCGTGAGACCGCTGACCTGAACGTGGTTGCCGTAGATGGTCAGCGGGCTGCCGAGGGTCGCCCCGCCACGATTGGCGGCCTCGATGCGGATCGGGTTGCTGCCGTTGCCGTTGGTGCGCACCTGGAAACCGCCGTTGCGGTTGTACTGGCCGTTGGCGAGCACGATCCGCATGTTCGGCGCGGCATTGCGGCAGGCATTGTCGAGCTGCGAGGCGTTGCTCACGTGCACGGTGCCGCGGTTGTTGCCGTCGGACGAGGGCGACGCCGACTGGTTGCTACCGCCGCTGCTGCCGCCTGTGGCCCGGGCGAGGGCTGCCCGCGCCTCGTCGACCTCGCGCTGGCGCGCCTGGACGTTGGCGTAGGGAATCCTGCCTTGATCATAACGCTCCTGGGCGACCCTGAGCGCGGTCTCCCGCTCGCGCAGATTCTGCTCGAGCCTGGCGACGTCGCCGGACGACGCCGATTGATTGGTCGACGGGCTGTTGCCGCTGTTGCTGTTGCTGCTGCCACCGCCGCTCACCTGCCGGAGAACGTTCCTGGCTTCGGCGAGCTCCTGCTCACGCGCCTGGACGTTGGCGTAGGGAATTCTGCCTTGATCATAACGCCGCTGGGCGACCCTGAGCGCGGTCTCCCGCTCGCGGACCAACTGCTCTGCCTGAGCGACGGTCATGGCGAAGACATTGCTGCCACCGAGGCTACCACCGAGCGAGATCGCCGACACGCATGTCGCGCCGATGAGCAGCCGACGTCGACTCATCTGCTGAAGCACTTGTAGTTCTCCTCTTTGGTCAACTGAGATGGTTGCTGAGATTGCGGCACGGATCAGGCAGCATTTGTTCCTTTTTTGGAACCATTGATGCTCTACTCTCTCGCTTTTATTCCTTCTAGGCCAGTTTGTTTTGGCCGCACTGTCGTGCGAGAAAGCCCATGAACTCGCAGCCGAGGCTGTATATCGAGTCTTAATTCCTGGACGATCGGTATCGCGTCTTATTCCGCCACAGGTTGTTTTTTGATGGGTGCCTCTCGAACCAGCAGGCACAGAGCCTGCTCACCGGCGGCGGCGACGGTGTAGCGCAGCCGCTGGGTCGGACGGGTCACGTGGAGATCAGGGTACCACTCGGCGGTCTCGACGACGAGTGGCGCCGTGCTCTCGACCCGCACCACGACCGGGCCGCTCGTCACCACCGCCCCGCCAGCGACGAGCTCGACCCGACAATCGGGGTGCAGGAGCAGGCCACCCGTCGCCCGATGCCGGTCGGCGCCCTCGACCCGCTCGCCGATCGCCACGCCGTCGGGGGCGGCAACGAACCGGCGCACGTGACGCGGCTGCCCGGGGAGCGAGGCGAAGCCGTCATGCGTGCCCTCGAGCACGAAGCCCGCGCCGTCCGGCCGATAGTCGAGCAAGCGCGGGCGGGCGCGCCGGCCGCAACGATGGGCGCCGAAGAAGTCGGACTGCTCGGCGCCGTCGATCGTCAGGGTGTTGTGGCTGGCCGTGCTGCGGCTGCGGTCCCGCCGGTCGCCCACCTCGTACTGGTAGGTGCCCTGGTCGACGATGATCCGCCGGCCGCCGACCGACCACTCGAAGGTCAAGATGTCGCCGTGGGCATGCCCGATCAGGTCGTCCGGGCCGATCGGGCCGCAATCGACGAGGAGATAGGTGTCGCCGGCGCGCAAGCCGTAGAACCCGGCGTCGGGCAGGGCGAACGGCCCGTCGACGAAGCCGGCCGGCCGGCCGCCGGCCGCCGCATGCGCCTCGAGCAGCAGCGCCGGCGGCAAGGCCATCCCGAGGCCGCTGTCGTTGAGCAGTGCCACCCCGCCGTCGGGATGGGTGAGCGCCGCTGTGGCCCTGGCCATCCGATCCAGGGTCGCCTCGAGCCGGTCGCGCAGCGGCCCGGGGCCGAGCACGGCCAGGACCTCCAAAAGATCGCCGAAGACCTGGCAATGATAGCTGGGCGAGCGCTCGTAGTGGCAGCCGTCCGGCAGGATCTGCCAGTCGAGCTCGCGCTCGAGCAACGCCTCGCCGGTGCGCCGCCAACGCTCGGCGTCGGCGCCGTCGAAGCAGGCGCCGGCCCAGAGCAGGGCGCGCAGATTGCGGATCAGATGATTGCCGCGGATGTCCGTCTCGAGATGGTGCTCGAGATGGCGCAGCTGGCGGGTCAAGGAGGCCCTGGCCGCGGCGATGAACGGCTCGGGCAGGCGCTGGCGGCGGGCGGCGAGCTGCTGCATCCAGACGACGACGCGAATCGACAGGTTGTAGGCGCGCCAGCCCCAACGCCAGGCATCCCGGGCAGTCGCCGGATTGGCCGCGATCCAATCGAGCACGAGGGCCTCGAGCGCCGCGTCGTCGACACTCTCGAGGAACTCCATGTAGTGCAGGTTGGTGCGCCAGATGCCGGTGAGCGGATCGGCGCCGGGGAGCGCCCAGGGCACGCGGGCCGGCAACGGCAGGCTGCCCCAGGGCTGATGGAAGAGCCAGCCCTCGCCGTGCCGCTCGATCAGCCGGCGCGGCGGGAAGAGCGGCAGCGGCGGCTGCACCGCGAGCTCGGCCACGGCGCCGTGGCCGGCCCGCTCCGACAGATATGGGCCCAGGCGTCGCCGCAGGTCGAGCTCGACCCGACGCAGCACCTGCCGCGGCGGCAGATGCCGCAGCATCGCCGCCTGGCGCGCGACGCGGCGGAGCAGGCCCGGCACGCCGCCGCTCAACCGGGCTCGGGTCTCGAGACCGGCTGCTCGAGCGGGCGGAGGCGATAGCCGTAGGCCAGCATCAAGGGCCAGCAGGCGGCGAAGGTGAGCAGCTCGAGCCAGCGGGGCAGATCGTGCGCCTTGCCCTTCTCGGGCCGGAAGGCGACACGCCCGTCGGAGCGGATCTCGTTGCCGCCGATATTGTGGCCGATCGGCATGGGCTCGCCCCGCTCCAGCTTGTCGATCAGATCGTCGAGCGGGACGTCGAGCGCCTGCCCGATCCGCCGCAGCTCGGCTGCCGGCTGCGCGCAGAGATCCTCGTAGCGCACCCGAACGACGCGCGCGGGCGCGAACCGGCGGCCGAGCTCGCAGATGAGGTTGCCCAAGGTCCAGCTCGCCGCCGCCACGAACATGAACGGCACCAGCATCGAGCGGGCGTGGTATTTGCGGCGCAGAAACTTGAAGTAGCCGCCATACGCGTAGAACCGCCAGTAATGGCTGGCCACCGCCCGCCGCGGGTCGCGGACGAGATGGATGACGCGGGCATCCGGACAAAAGCGCAGCAGCATGATGCCGCGGGTCGGCTCCTTGGACGAATCCAGCACGTGCGGCTTGCCGGCGACCGTGGCGATCGCCCGGGCGAAGCAGCTGCTCGCCTCGCCCAAGAAACGCAGATCGGCAGCGCTGCCGCGCGCACCGAGCGTGCGTGGCAGATTGCGGACATGGGCATGCCGAACGCTGCGATCGCGGGCGACCTCCCAGGCGAACGGCGCCGCGGCAGCGAAGGCCGTGCGGACCGCTTGCCAGTAGGGACAGTCGACGATCGTGGCGCCGCACGCACAGGTGTCGCCGGTCGTCTCGCGGCCGAGGCCCGAAACCAGCTCGCCGACGCTCTCGACCGCGCTGCTGTTGCCGAGCACGATGTCGAGGATCGTGCTGCCGCTGTGCGGCCGTCCCATGATATAAATGAACATGCTGTCGTCGCGAGCCCGGTTCACGCCGCCGTCGGGTCGCTATCGGCCATCGCCCTCGGCCGTGTCAACCACGGTAGCGCTCGAGCCCGTGGCCCGGCCCGCTCCTTCGTGACGCGCGCCGCGGCCGCTGCTATCATCCGATCTTTGCCGATCATTCGACCGGGCGCTCGGGCGGCGACGGGAAGGGAGCGGGGCAGGATGCGGTCGGGGGGTGCGGCAATCGGGCGGCGGGCGCTCTTGGCGAGCGGCCTCGCCTGTCTCGTCCCCGGCGCGCAGGCCGGCACGGCGCCCGCAGCCGCCCAGCAGGCCCTCCCCGCGGCGGTTCGCCAGCAGCTCGTCCCGGACATGCCGACGCTCGAGCGCGCCCTGCGCGAGGCCCGGCCGGGCGACCATCTCGTCCTCGCCCCCGGCCACTGGGCGCTCGGCACGATCGCTGTCTCGGGCACCGAGACGGCACCGATCGTGATCCGGGCGCTCGAGCCACGCCGGGCGACCCTGGCCGACGACCCGGTGATCTCGGGCGACCACATCAGGCTCCACGGCCTGGCCTTCGGGCCGCACAGCCTCGGCCGAATCGAGGGCGCCGACTGCTGGATCGTGGGCTGCTCGTTTCTCGGCCCTGCCGCCGATTCGATCCGGATCCGGCCGCGCGCCCCCGGCTGCCGGGTCTGGTTCTGCGAGATGACCGGGCAGGGCCGCATGATCGCCTTCGATACCGGCGGCCGGGGCATCCAGGGGCACGTCAAGGGGTGCTGGTTCCACGACGTGGCACCCGGCGGCGACAATGCCACCGAGGTCATCACCGTGGGCTTCTCGGCCAATCGGACCGCGGTCGTCAGCGACACGCTGATCGAGGATTGCCTGTTCGAGGACTGCAACCTCGATGGCCAGGAGGACGAGACGATCGCGATCAAGAGCTCGCACGTGACGGTCAGGCGCTGCACCTTCAGGCGCACCCGGTATCTGCAGGTCAGGCACGGCACCCACAATCGCATCGAGGAGGTCACCGTGCTCGACAGCCCGACCGGCGGCATCTCGATCTTCGATGCCGACAACCACGTGATCAACTGCCGGGTCGGCAACGGCGTCATGCATGTGCGCGCCGGCGATCGGCTGACGGCCGCCGCCGGCGGCGACTGGCCGGCGAGCGCGCCGGGCTTCCCGGCCGCCTTCCAGACCCACGTCTACAACGGCGAGTTCGACGATTTCCGGATCGGCAGCTTCTTCAGGAGCGGTGCCGCCACCCACTGCGCGCACGGGACGGTCGTGCTCGGCAATCGTGGCGGCCCACCCCACTACGGCCACGGCAGCGGTGCCTGCGACACGGCGACCAACGACCCGTCCCTGCACGCCGCCCCGGCCCCGGTGCCCTACCGGGCGCCGGCACTGCTGACCACAGCCGAGGTCGGCCCCCGAGCCGCCCGCTGACCGGCTGCGGATCGCCCGGGGCAAGAACGTTGCACGGGCCGCGGGCCGTCCCTATGCACGAGCCGACCTCGCCACCGCCATCGGAGCATGCCCGCCTTGTCCACCGTTCCCGCACCGCGCCCGATCGCCAAGATCGCGCACCTGATGCCGCATCTCAATCCCTACTACCCACGGATGTTCCAGCAGGCGCGCAGCTCGGTCGAGGACGGGTTCGAGGTGGTGGTCATCGCGCCGCACGACCGGGACGAGGAGCGGGAAGGCGTGCGGGTGTTGGGCGTACCGCACTACAGGAGCCGGCTCGAGCGCGTGACCCGCACCAACTGGCTCTGCCTCAAGCGTGCCTTGGCCGAGCGACCCGACATCTACTACCTGCATACCCCGGACCAGATCCCCTGGGGGTTGCTGCTCCGCCTCATCGGCCGCAAGGTCGCCTATGACGTGCTCGAGGACTACAAAGGGGCCGCCATGGTCCGCACTTGGCTTCCCGACTGGGCCAGGACACTCACCGTCGGCTTGATCAACGCGGCCAATTTCGTCGCCCGCAAGGCCTTCGTCACCGTCATCGCCGAACGCTACTATGCCCGGGATTTTCCCGAAGCGATCCAGGTCCTCAACTACGCCCGGGAGGAGGATTATGTCGAAATTTCGGCGATCGCCCGCGATCCCGCCAGTCTCGACCGGATCCGCCTGATCTACGCCGGCAGCATCACCGACACGCGCGGCGGTCGGCATCACGCCCGCCTGCTCCCCCACCTGCCCGAAAACGCTCTCTTGCGTCTGATCGGCCAGTGCCCGCTCGGTGACGTCCGCGCGGAGCTCGAGGCGATCGCGGCGCGCGATCCCCGACTCGACCTCGTCATCCGCGTCGACTGGGTGCCGCGCGACGACATCATCGCCGCCTACCGCGAGCCTTATACCGCCGGCCTCGCGATCTTCCCCGATACGGTGCACTACCGTGAGAAGGAGCTGACCAAGCTGTTCGAGTACATGGCGGCGGGCCTGCCGGTCGTCGCCTCGAATTTTCCGGTCTGGCGTGAGTTGATCGAAGACAACGAGGTCGGCCTCTGTGTCGATCCGGAGGATCCGGCGGCGGCGGTGGCGGCGATCCGCTGGCTTTCCGACAATCCCGAGGTGGCACGGCGCATGGGCACACGGGGGCGCGAGCTGGTACGCGAGCGATTCAATTGGGCGTCTCAAGCCCGTGCCCTGAACGACCTCTATCGGCGAATGCTCGACCGGACGCCGATCGGTGCCGGCGCCACGCCCGCCTGACCCGAGCCGTATACCGCAGTGTCCAGGCTTGCCCGGTGCGCCTCGAGAAACGCCGCCTCGAGCACCAGAAACGGTGCTTCCCAGGTCCAGGTCGCCTCGACGAAGGCGCGTCCTGCGGCACCCAGCGCCCGGCGGCGGGCCGGATCGGTCAAGAGATCCAGCACCGCCCCGGCAAAAGCCTCCGGTGGCCCGGCGATGACGAGATCGCGATCAGCGATCGCCTGGATGCCTTCGTTGGCCTCCGGGGTCGCGACCATGGCCTTGCCCATGGCGAGTGCTTCGAGCAGCTTGTTCTGCAGCCCGGCCGCCGCCCGAATCGGGGCGACGCAGACCGTGGCCCGGGCGAGCCAGTCGGCCGGTTCGTCCACCGTGCCGGTGACGGTGACCCCGTTTCGGCCGTG
The DNA here is from genome assembly GCA_007131045.1 of Rhodospirillales bacterium. Taxonomy (GTDB): domain Bacteria; phylum Pseudomonadota; class Alphaproteobacteria; order Geminicoccales; family Geminicoccaceae; genus SLRI01. Next base: position 80 of record SLRI01000135.1, on the reverse strand, counting down.
CTGGGCGAGCAGGGCCGGGGCCGGATCGCGGCCGACGAGCCAGAACTGGGCGTCGGGCCGGGCGGCCCGGACCGCCGGCC
>SLRI01000344.1 GCA_007131045.1 Rhodospirillales bacterium | reverse complement strand
TCGGTTGCCAGCCCTGGTGATGGCCTTCGACGCCCCAGACGGCGATGATGGCCACCAGGAAGGCGACGAGCGAGACACCGCCGCTGACGGCGACCAGGCGGGCGGGCGAGAACGGGTCGAGCAGCTGGCCGGCGCTCGCCGTGGTGACGATGAAGCCGGCGATCATCATCAGCCAGACGATGGTGGCGGCGGTGGGCCGGCGGTGCGGCTCGACCCGCTTGGCCAGCAGCACGAGGAGCGACGTGCCGGCGGCCCCCACCCCGAGGCCGATCAGCACGAACGCCAGAACGGCGAGGACGAGGCCGGGCACCAGGGCGCTGTCCATCCAGGCCGTGGCGAGCGCCGCTAGCGCCCCGCCGATGGCCAGCACCGCCATGCCGCCGATGATCCAGGGCGTCCGCCTGCCGCTGACGTCCGAGCCGTAGCCGAGCCGCGGGCGGAGCAATTGGATGGTATAGTAGAGCGCCACCAGCGTTCCGGGCAGCAGGGCCGGCAGCAGGAGCTCGACCACCATCACCCGATTGAGCATCGAGGTGGTGAGCACGACGACCGAGCCCAGGGCCGTCTGGACCAGCCCCAGGCGGAAGATCTCGAGCCAGCCGAGCGGCGGGCCGTTCATCGCGATGCCCGTGGCGGAGCCGTGGTCATGCGCCGCCGACCAGCGCGCGGACGGCGAAGGCGCTGACCAGCATGCCGAGCACGTAGAGGGTGGTGCCGGTGGCATTGTACCAGGGCGCCTTCTCGCGCGGCTGCTCCAAGAGGCGGATCATCAACAGGAACTGGGCGAGCAGCAGCAAGAGGACGATGCCGGCGTGGAACGGCCGGGCCCAGAGCAGCAGCAGCACGATGACCGCGACTTGCGGGACCGCCATGACCCAGCAGGCGAGCCTTGCTGCGGCTGCCGTGCCGAGCATCGCCGGCAGGGAATTCAGGCCCATCTTGCGATCGCCGTCGACCGACTTGAAGTCGTTCAAGGTCATGATGCCGTGCGCACCGATGCTGTAGAGCAGCGCCAGGGCGACGATCCGCCAGTCGGGAAAGGCCGCGGCCATCACCGCAGCACCGGTGAACCAGGGCAGGCCCTCGTAGGAGACGGCGACGGCGCTGTTGCCGAGCCAGCCGTTCTGCTTGAGGCGCAAGGGCGGGGCGGAATAGAGCCAGGCGAGCACGGTGCCGATGGCGGCCGCGCCGAACACCCAGGGGCCGAGCAGGGACGCCACCAGGAGCGAGAGCCCGGTCCAGCCGACGGCGATATAGAAACCCCAATCGCCCGGGACGCGGCCCGACGGGATCGGCCGGTTCGGCTCGTTGATCGCATCGACGTGGCGATCGTACCAGTCATTGACCGCCTGGCTCATCGCACAAAGTAAGGGTCCAGCGAGGATGATACCGGCGACGATCACCAGCCAGCGGTCGGCGACCGGGACGCCGGACGAGACGACGCCGCAGCCGAACGCCCACATCGGCGCAAACCAGGTGATCGGCTTGAGCAGTTCGAGAAAGGCCGGCAGGGTCGGGCGTCGGAGGGTCGTTGCCATCTGTCGGGCTTATGCGTCGGGGCAGGTTGTGTCAATCCAAGTTTACAGTGGTATTCGGCGCCCGGCGCGGGCCGCCCCATTCGGAAAGGCGACATCATGCACGGACCCCAGAGTGGCCGGCGGGGCCTGTTGCGCCAGGCGGCCGGCATCTCGCTGATCGCCGCCGGCGGCGGCCTCGCCCTTGCCGCCTGCGCCACCCGGCCGGTCGACGAGGCACCCACCCTGCCGCACGCGGTGAGCGGCGAGCGGCGCGAGATCGACGGGCGGGCGGGCCGGCTGAGCTACTATGTCGACGGCCAGGGACCGCCAGTGCTCCTGCTGCACAGCATCAACGCCACGGCTTCCGCCTTCGAGGTCCAGCCGATCTACCAGGATCTCGTCCGCGATCACCGCGTCTTCGCCCCGGACCTTCCGGGCTTCGGCTTCTCCGATCGGTCGAATCGACGCTACGATCCGGAACTCTTCACCGCGGCCGTTCTCGACATGCTGGATGCGATCGCCGCCGATCGTGGCGACAGCGGGCCGATCGATGCCCTGGCGATCTCGCTCTCCAGCGAGTTTCTGGCTCGCGCGGCGAGCCGCGAGCCCCGGCGGTTTCGCCGGCTGGCGCTGGTGACGCCCACCGGCTTCGACAAGCGCTCGGCGCAGCGCCGCGGTGCCCCCGGCGAGACCCGGGAGATGGGCTGGCTCTACCGGACACTCGAGGGGCCACCCTGGCGCCAGGGCCTGTTCGATCTGCTCGTCAGCCGGCGCAGCATCCGGTATTTTCTCGTCCGCACCTTCGGCGGCGACGATGTCGACCAGGCGCTGATCGACTATGCCTGGAAATCGGCGCACCAGCCGGGCGCCCGGCACGCGCCTTATGCGTTCGTCTCGGGTGCGCTGTTCAGCGCCGACATCCGCGATGTCTACGAGCAGCTCGCCATGCCGATCTGGGTGCCGCACGGCACGCGGGGTGATTTCCGCGACTTCTCCGGCGCCGATTGGGCTCGGGCGCGCGACAACTGGGTGTTCGAGGCGTTTCCGACCGGCGCCCTGCCGCATTTCGAGGTGACGGACGTGTTCAACGACGCCTTGCGCGGCTTTCTCGGCAGTGGCGGGCTCAGCGGTGGCGGGCGGGCGGCTCAGGCATCGGGCCCGTCGGAGCCGAGATCGCCGAGCCCGTAGCGGCGGAGCTTGACGTACAGGCTCTGCCGCGAGAGGCCCAGGAGCTCCGCGGCCGAGGCGCGGTTGTCGCCGGTGAGCTCCAGTGCCGCCTCGATGCACAAGCGCTCGATCACGTCGGTGGTTTCGCGCACCAGGTCTTTCAGCGGAACCCGGCCGACGAGCTCGGTCAGCTGCTCGACCGAGCGCGGCAGCTCGCGCGTGCCGATGTGGCTCTCGGTCGCCATGCGGTCGCCGATATTGCGGATGGTGAAGCCGAAGGCCGGCTCCTTGCCGTTGAGCACGGCGGTGGCGGAGAGCTCGACATCGGCGGTGGCGCCGTATTCGCCGCGCATCATGGTCGAGAACCGGCGGACGGAGCCGTGCTGGCGGAGATTGGCGAGCAGCACGTTGAAGTCGACGCCGGGCCGGCCGAGCCAGCGCTCCAGCGATTCGCCCTTGACCTGCTCGGCGGTGGCGAGCTGGACGAGGTCGAGAAAGGCGGCGTTGGCGCTGGTCACCCGGCCCTGCGGGTCGGCCATCACGATGGCGTCGGGCGAGGTCTCGACGAGATCGACCAGCCGCGAGCGCCCCTTCTGCATGGTGGAGGACACGGCCGCCGTTTCGCCCGGCACCAGACGGACCAGGAAGAGCGCGGTGTTCTCCTGGCGAAACAGCGATGCCGAGACGACCAGTTCGCGCCGCGTGTCGGCGAGCCGGGCGCGCACTTCCTCGGCGCGGCCGGTGGCCCGCACGCTCGCCAGCAGCGATTGCAGCGCGGTCGTGCTGTCGGCATCGAAGCCGTCGGGAAAGACCCGGCCGACCACCCGCCGCGCGGCCTCGCCGAACAGCGGCCCGGCCGCCGGGTTGGCCTCGATCACCTTGCGGCTCACCGCATCGACGATGAGCACGGCCTCGGCACTCATCTGGAACAACAGGCGGTAGCGGGTCTCGAGGTTCCTGAGCCTGGAGTAGTGCCGCTCCATCGACTGCTGCGCCTCGACCAGCCGTTGCTGCAATGCTGCGGAGGAGCGGAGATCGCGGCCGCAGGCGATGATCGGCCCTTCCGGGCGGAGCCGCATGGTGCAGTAGATGACGGGCACGTCGGTGCCCCAGGACGACGGGTGGTTGA
>SLRI01000681.1 GCA_007131045.1 Rhodospirillales bacterium | reverse complement strand
ATCGTCCGCGACAGCTGGAAAAAGGGCCAGAAGCTCGCCATCCACGGCTGGATCTACCGCCTCGCCGACGGCCTGATCCGCGACCTCGAGGTTACCGCGAGCGGCCCGGCGGATGTCGACTGAAGCGCGCCGCTAGCGGCAGATTCGGCCGCGAACGGCGGGAAGGTTTCGACCAGCAGCCGGGCCAATCCTGCCTGATGGTTGACCGCTGTCTTGCCGTAGACGGCCTTCAGGTGCGTGCGCACCGTGTTCAGCGAGAGGCCGAGAGCATCGGCGACGAACGGCATGCCGCGGCCCATGGCGGCGAGGCGGGCCACCGCCGCCTCGCTCGCGGTCAGCCCGAAGCGCTCGGCGAGGAGCTCGGGCGAGGGTAAGGCTGCGGGCCGTGCCGGATCGGTGACGAAGAGGGCCGCTACGGCGCCGGGAAGCCGCTCGCCGGCCAGCCGGCCGGTGCCGACGGGCTCGAGGCAGAGTGTCAAGGGCGGCGCACCCGAGGGTCGGCCGACGAAAAAGTGGACGGCAGCACCGTCCGCCTCGCCGGCCGCGGCAGCTTCGACGGCCGCCCGCAAACGCCGCTGCAACGCCGGCTCACGCAGGGACAGCCGGCCGTCGGCAAGACGCAGCCCGTCACCTCCGCCGAGCACCTGCTCTGCCACTGCGTTGGCGAACACGACCTCGAGATCGGCAGCAAGCGCAAGCACGCCGAGGCTCAGCCGCTCGAGCGTCGTCGCCAGCAGCAGGGCATCCTGCTGCAGCCTCGCCACGCGCGCCTGCAGGCGCGCGGCCCGCTGCAGATGCGGGAGCAGGGCTTCCAGCAGCTGTCGCCGGCCGACTTCGCGGGCGGCCGGGCCCGGCCGCTGGAAGCCGGCCAGGGCCCAGGCGCAACCCGGTTGCCGCCACAACCGGCCGACCGGTTCGGGCAGCGGTCGTGACGGTCGAAGCGGGATCGACAGCCCTCGACAGAGCGCCGGGCCGGCCGCACCGCTCGAGGCCGGGGCGGCGCCGCATGGTGCGGGTGCGAGGGCAAAAATCCCCTCTGCGAACTGCGCCGCATCGATCACCGCTTTGCACATGAAGGCGCCGACCGCAGCGGGCGCCACGCCGTGCGCCCAGATCCTGCCGGATGCCGGCGGCAGGGTCGGCAGGTGGCCGACGAGCAAGCCGTCGGCATCGAGCTCGACCGCCAGCTGCTGCAGCAGCGTCGGCCAGACCTCGGCGTCCGTTGCCGCCGCATAGACCAGTGGCAGCAAGGCTTCCGCTTTCGCAGCTGCGGTCATCACTGTCCCCGCCGCTCGGTGTCACCAGCACTCCTTATCACGAAATCGTGTTCTCGTCTCACCTGTTCGGGTGACGTCGAGAAAATGTGGCAACACTATCTTGGATTCATTGCGCAATCGGGAATCGCGACTGATCACTCTCAATTCCAAGGGGATTTTTTACATGGATCCCGCTGCCTTATCTGCGCTGTTTGCGGCCGCGGCAATCACTGCGGTGATGCCCGGGCAGGGCGTGCTGCCGGCGATCGCCCAGTCGACCGCGGTCGCCGGCGCCGCTGCGCAGCCACCGGCTCCGCTAGGGCGGTGGAATGGCCGGCCTCGGCCTTGCGGCGCTCACCGCCCCGCGCCTCCCATGATCGATCCCGTTACCTCGCATCGAGGGAGGCGGTCATGATGCGCATCGTCTACGTCGTCTGTGCGGCGTTCGACAGCGGCACTTTCACGCCCGCCGTGCCCCTCGCCTGCATCCATGCCGCCGGTCCCGAACTCGAACGCCGGGTGGCCGAAGGCTGGACCTTGGAGCGCTGGTCTTGCGCCGAGCCGGATATCGATCTCCGGATCGCCGAGACGCCGGCCGAGGGCGCCGGCCGCTGACCGTCGGGCAAGCCTTCAGAGCCCGTCCGAACGGCTTACGGCTCAGCGGCCCGACTCAGCGGCGGCGGGTGGCGACCAGGGCGAAGGTGAGCATCAGGGTGCCGCAGACGGTCATGCCGATCGCCATGGGGTAGGGGCTGCCGAGCTGGATCGAGCCGATGGTTTGTGCGGCGATCGCGGCCACCCCCATCTGGACGAAGCCGGCGAGGCCGGAGGCGGCACCGGCGATCTCGGGCTTGATGCTGACCACGGCGGCCAGGCTGTTGGGCATCGCCGTGCCCTGGGTGTAGGCCACGACCATCATCGGCAGGAACAGCGCCCAGGGGGTCTGCCAGGTCAAGGGGACGGCGAGCAAGATGAGGCTGCAGCCGATCAGCGTGCCGACGGAGCCGGCGACGATCATCCGCTCGATGCCGATCCGGCGGGTGAACCTGGCGGCGGTAAAGTTGCCGGCCATGAAGCAGGCGGAAACGACGATGAACATGAGGCCGTATTCGGACGGCGGGCGCTCGAGCACGGTGATCATCACGTAGGGGGCGGCGGCCAGAAAGCTGAAGAAGACGGCCATCGAGAAGCCGCCCTGCAGCGCGTAGCCGACGAAGGCGCGCTCGGCGAGGAGCGAGCGGAAATCGGCGAGCATGGCCGAAGCGGTGGTCGGCCGGTCGTTCGGGACCAGGGTTTCGGGCAGGCCCACGAGAACGGCAACCAGCACGACCAGGCCGAGCGCCGCGCCGAGGAGGAAGACCGCGGTCCAGTCGACGAGGTCGGTGAGCACGCCGCCGATGGCTGGTGCCAGCATCGGCGCCACGACCATCGCCATGGTGATATAGGCGATGGCGGTGGCCGACTGGTCGCGGTCGTAGACGTCGCGGACGATGGCGCGCGACAGCACCATGCCGGCAATGCCGCCCGCCGCCTGGACGATGCGGCCGATCACCAGCCAGGTGATGGTGGTGGCGAAGGCGCACAGCAGCGAGCCCACGAGAAAGACGACGAGGCCGGTGACCAGCGCCTTCTTGCGCCCGACCCGATCGGAGACCGGGCCGTAGAACAGGGTGGCCACGGCCATGGCCAGGGCCGAGAGCGAGAAGGTGAGCTGGGCCACCGCGGCCGAGACCCCGTAGCTGCTCTGGATCGCCGGCAGCGCCGGCAGGAAGACCTGCATCGAGAACGGCCCGATGGCAGTGGCGACCACCAGCACCAGGATCAGCCGAATGCCGCTGATCCGCGTGCCGTCGGCCGTTGCCACCGACGCTCCGACTGCCATTACCCGTTCCCTTCCGTCGCCGTACATACGCTTCGACCCCGCCGCAACCCCGGCCACATCCACGGCCAAATCCAGGAGCCGGGTCGGCGCAGCGCACGACCGGGTCTCGCCCCTGGTCGGCCGGCGTGCTAAGTCATGCAGAGACCGAGACCGATACGCTGGCCCGGGCCGTTTCGATCGCCCGCCAGAGCCGCAGGAGCTTGATCCCTTGACGACCGCCGGCCGCCTGCCTCTGACCATTCTGCTCGCCAACCCGCGCGGCTTCTGCGCCGGTGTCGATCGGGCGATCGCCATCGTCGAGGAGGCCCTCGAGAAGAATGGTCCTCCTATCTACGTCCGGCACGAGATCGTGCACAACCGCCATGTCGTGGATAGCCTGAGGGCCAAAGGGGCGGTCTTCGTCGACGAGCTCGACCAGGTGCCCGACGATGGCATCGTCGTCTTCTCCGCCCACGGTGTGCCCAAGAGCGTCCCGAACGAGGCCAAGCGCCGCCAGCTGATCTTCGCCGATGCCACCTGTCCGCTGGTCAGCAAGGTGCATCGCGAGGTCGAGCGGCACAGCCGGTCCGGCCGCACCGTGCTGTTGATCGGCCATGCCGGGCATCCCGAGGTCGATGGCACGATGGGCCAGGTGCCGGAAGGCTCGGTCCGGCTGGTCGAGACGGTCGAGGATGCCCGAACGATCGAGGT
>SLRI01000424.1 GCA_007131045.1 Rhodospirillales bacterium | reverse complement strand
GAATCGCCGTCGATGACGAGGTTGAAGCGCGGCTCGGTGAAGCTGCCGAGAGCATCGAGAGCGAGGTCGACCCGACCGCCGAGCTCCTGCCCGGCGAGCCCGCTGGCCCGGGACAAATCGGTAGCCACGACGCGGATCTGGCCGTCGAGGCGATCGTCGTCGAGGTGGGCCTCGAGCGCACCCGTGGCGGTAACGATGCCGCTCTCGAGGTTCAGCCGCTCGAGGGCGAAATGGCCGGGCGCGCGCTGGCCGCCGGCCAAGGCGAGCTCGAGCCGCTCGCCGAGCACCGCTTCGATGTCGGGCGGCAAGGCGCCGGGTACCGGCAGCACCGTGAGTGCCAGGTCGACCATGGGGTTCTCGCCATAGGCGAGAGCCAGGTCGGCATCGGCCTCGACCAGGTTCTCGATCGCGAACGCCAGCTCGGCACGCCAGTCGGTCAGCGGGCCGTCGCCGACCAGGCGCAAGGTGAGATCGCCGGCCTCGGGCTGGCCGGTCAGCGTCGCCATCAGTCCGCCGGTCTCGCGACCTTCGACCTCCAGGCCGATGCTCTCGGTGTCGAGATCGAGCACGGCATCCAGGCCGAACGACGCCGTCGCCTCGTCGATACGGACGATGTCGAGCCGGGCTTCGCCGCGTCTGCCTTCCGGCCCGGTCGTCGCGTTGCCCTCGAGGTTGAAGACGGCGTCTTGGCCGATCAACGCCTCGCTGAGCTCGATCCGGTCGACGAACAGGCGATCCACCACGACCCGCGGCAGGCTCTCGGGCAGGGTCGGCGGCTCGGGCAGGCTGAAGGGCTCGTCCGGCACCGGCTCGGGATCGAGAACCTCGAGAAGATCCGGGGCGCGGTGGACGGCCACCCGGGCGGCCCCCGCCTCCTCGACGTGGATCTCACCCACGAGCAGCCGGCTCGGATTCACCTTGACCCTGGCATTGTCGACCTCGAGCCAGGTACCGGTGTCGTCGGCGAGGCTGAATCGGCCGAGGCGGACGTCGAACGGCAAGATGCCCTCGAGGCCGCCGACCTCGGCGGTCTGCGTCTCGGTCGTCAGGGTATTCTGCACCATGTCGGTGATCTGGGCTTTGGCGATCCGCGTCTGGGCGTATCCGAACGCACCGACGACGAGCAGCACGATGACGGCCAGGACACCGGCCAGTGAGAGCAGAATTTTCCGCATCATGAGCGAGGGCTTTCATTCATCCGACCGAGGCCGGCGCCTAGGCGCCGAGCACGAGAGCATTATAGGATGTGGGCGCGGATCGCGCAAAATCGACCCCGCACGGCAGTTCGCAGATGCAGGGCGGAGCGGGAGTCGACGCTGTGCATGCACTCAGAAGGCTTGGCCGATCGAGATGTAGAGCTGCCAAGGATCGTCGATGCCGTCGCGCTTGTCGACCGGCACCCCGACATCGAGACGGATCGGTCCCACCGGCGTCAGATAGCGGATGCCGGCACCGGTGCCGAACTGCCACTCGCCGCTGAACTCCGGGATGGAGGACCTGAAGGCACTGCCGCCGTCGAGAAAGATCACCGCCTCGAGGTTCTGCCACACTTGGTAGCGCAACTCGCTGCCGGCCTCCAGCACCGAGCGTCCGCCCGTCGGATCATCGCGATCGTCGAGCGGCCCCGCCAACTGGAAAGGGATGCCGCGGACAGAGCCGCCGCCACCGGCGAAGAACCGCTCGTCGGCCGGCACGTTCTCGATCTCGGTGCCGATGATCGACCCCGCGGCACCGCGAAAGGCGAGAACCAGCCGGGGCTCGTTGCGCAGGCGGAAATAGCGGGTGGCGACCAGCCGGTTCTTGACGAAGGTGGTGCCGGGGTTGAGCGTGTCCCAGGTGGGCGCGGTTTCACCCGAGATTCGATAGCCGGTGGTAGGGTCCAGCAGGTCGTCGCTGTCGTCGAAGCGAAAGCCGATCGGGACCGAAAAGAGGGCAAAGAGGTTGGTGCGGTCACTGTCCTCGACCTCGCTCAACCGATAGGCGACGCCGAGCGTGCCGGTAAGCCGTCGGCTGAAGCGTCGTTCGAGGCCGAGGTCGCCGCGCACCGAAAGGCTCTGGAAGGCATCCGTGTCCTCACGACGCAAGGCGCCACCGCCGACGAGGTCGAGGTCGGGGATCACGATGTCGGGCTTCCTGATCTGCCCCTCCAACCGTTGCAGCAGCTGGCCCAGCTCGGCCTCGACGCGCAACCGTTCGCCGGCGCCGAGGATGTTGCGATGCTCCCAGAAGGCCTGCACGTTCGGCCCGTCGTCGCTGCGGTAGCCGACACCGGCACCGATCGTCCGATGCAGCCGTTCGCCGACCTCGAAGGTGACCGGCCAGTTGCCGTGCTCGTCCGGCTCCGGCCCTTCGAACACCCGCACGGTCGAGAAGAGGTTGGTGTCGATCAGGCGCCGGCGGGCCCGGTCGACTTCGCGAACATCGTAGGGTGCACCGGCCTCGATCAACAGCCGCTGGCGCAGAAAGCCGTCGTCGATATCGGTATGGCCGGTGACCACGGGCTCGGCGAAGGTGAATTGCGGGCCGGGGCGTATCGTGAATTCCACGTCCATGCGCTTGGTGTCGCGGTCGATCACCGCACGCCGCTCGCCGAGCTCGGCTTGCGGATGGCCTTGCGAGCGCGCGTGACGCAGCAGGCGCTCCTCGGCATCGAGGACCACCTCGGCCAATGCCGGATCGTCCCGCCTGAGATCGAACTCGCTCAGCGGGCGGGGTGTGTAGCCGTGCGCCTCACCTGCGATGCGGACGGTGCGTCGATCGAAGCGATACTGTTCACCCTGCTCGACCTCGAACACGATGCGGGTGGCTTCGCCACCGAGCAGGGCGTCGAGGATGCCGTCGTCACGCCGGTCCTCGACCTCGTCCTGCTCGATGCGAAAAACGACCGTGCCGTCGTAGAAGCCGCGTGCCTGCAGCGCGGTCTCCAGTCGCGGTATGTCGTCGCGGGCGCGATTGCGCAGTATCAACAGGCTCGGCGGCGGGCGGTCGATGCTCTGCACGGCCATGGAGGTGCCGCGCAGGAAGTCCAGCAGCCCGGGATCGTCGGTCTCCTCGACGCCCTCGAACAGCACTTCATAGGGCACCCGGGGTCCCGCCAGGCTCTCGTCCTCACCAAGGAACGGCAAGCCGTTGGTGCCGCAGGCGCCGAGCAGGAGGAGCAGCAAGCCCGCAGCGAGCCCCCGCATGCCCGCCGGGATGCCGGAATGCTGCGGCGCGATCCGACGATCGCCGCGCGCCGACGGTTGCGCTGTCGCCATCAGGCGCTGCCGAGCCGTCGCTGCTCACCGGCGGGCTGCAGCGCCGAAGGGGCCGCCGGCGGTTGCTCCGGCTCGGGCGCGGGCTCGACGTTGCTGGGGTCCGGGCTCGGCCCCGGATCGCGGTCGAGGCTCTTGATCACGAGCGGCGGCGCATTGCCCTGCTTGTCGGCGCCGAAATAGATGGTCTGGTGCGGATAGGGGATCTCGATGCCCAGTTCGTCGAAGCGCAGCTTGATGCGCCTCAGGAACTCGCGCCGGATGCCCCAATGCTCGCCCGGACGGGTCTTCGAGCGAATGCGAATGGCGACCGCGGAGTTGCCGAACTGGTCGACACCGGCGATGTCGATCGGCTCGAGAATCAACCGCCGGTAAGGCCACTCCTTGCGCAGCCGGTCGTCGATCTCGCGAATAACACGAACGACATCGTCGGTATTCTCTTTGTAGGCAATCTCGATGTCCATGACCGCGTAGGAGAATTCCTTGGTCATGTTGGTGACCACGTCGACCGAGCCATAGGGGATGGTGTGGACGCTGCCGTCGTAGCTGCGCAGGGTGATCGTCCGCATCGACAT
>SLRI01000335.1 GCA_007131045.1 Rhodospirillales bacterium | reverse complement strand
TCCTGCGCCAGCTTGTTGAGCGCGATCGACATCTTCTCCTGGTCGGCCTTGGTCTTGGGCTCGACCGCGACCTCGATCACCGGCTCGGGGAACTCCATCCGCTCGAGGATGATCGGCTTGCCGGCATCCGAAAGCGTGTCGCCCGTGGTGGTGTCCTTGAGGCCGACGAAGGCCACGATGTCACCGGCCTGGGCGTCCTTGATCTCTTCGCGGCTGTTGGCGTGCATCAACAGCAGACGGCCGACGCGCTCGCGCTTGTTCTTGACCGTGTTCTGCACATAGGAGCCGCTCTCGACCTGGCCGGAATAGATCCGGGCGAAGGTCAGGGAGCCGACGAAGGGATCGGTCATGATCTTGAAGGCGAGCGCGGAGAATGGTGCGTCGTCCCTCAGTTCCCGCGTCATCACCTCTTCGCTGTCGGGCTTCAACCCCTCGACTGCCGGCAAGTCGGACGGTGCCGGCAGGTAGTCGATCACCGCATCGAGGAGCGGCTGCACGCCCTTGTTCTTGAAGGCGGAGCCCGAGAGGACCGGGGTCAGCTTGTTGGCGATGGTGCCCTTGCGGATGCAGGCCTTGAGCGTCGCCACGTCCGGTTCCTGCCCCTCGAGGTAGGCCTCCATCGCATCGTCGTCGAGCTCGACCGCGGCCTCGACCAGCGCCGCCCGGTGCGCGGCTGCGATTTCGGCATATTCTGCCGGGATCGGCTCGTAGGAGAACTGCGCACCCAGGCTTTCGTCGTGCCAGATGATCGCCCGGTTCTCCACCAGGTCGATCACGCCCTTGAACTCGGCCTCGCTGCCGATCGGCATGTTTATGATCACCGGATGCGCACCGAGCCGGTCGCGCATCATCGCGATGCAGCGATCGAAGTTGGCGCCGGTGCGGTCCATCTTGTTGACGAAGCACATCCGCGGCACGCGGTACTTGTCGGCCTGCCGCCACACCGTCTCGGACTGCGGCTCTACGCCGGCGACGCTGTCGAAGACCGCGACCGCGCCGTCGAGCACACGCAGCGAGCGCTCGACCTCGATGGTGAAGTCGACGTGGCCCGGCGTGTCGATGATGTTGATCCGGTGGTCGTTCCAGAAGCAGGTCGTGGCGGCCGAGGTGATGGTGATGCCGCGCTCCTGCTCCTGCTCCATCCAGTCCATGGTCGCAGCACCGTCGTGCACTTCGCCGAGCTTGTGCGACTTGCCGGTATAATAGAGGACGCGCTCCGTGGTCGTCGTCTTGCCCGCGTCGATATGGGCCATGATGCCGATATTACGGTAGCGCTCGATGGGAATGGTGCGTGCCATGACTGTCGTTCCGTTCCGCTGCTTACCAGCGATAATGCGAGAAGGCGCGGTTGGCTTCCGCCATCCGCAGGGTATCCTCGCGCTTCTTGAAGGCGGCGCCACGACCGTTGGCGGCGTCCTGCAATTCGTTGGCGAGCCGGTCGGTCATCGTCTTCTCGGCCCGCTTCTTGGCGGTGCCGATCAGCCAGCGCAGGGCCAGCGCCTGGCGGCGGTCCGGGCGGACCTCGATCGGCACCTGGTAGGTGGCGCCACCGACCCGCCTGGACTTCACCTCGAGGGTCGGCTTGACGTTCTCGACCGCCTCGTGGAACAGCTCGAGCGACTCACGGCCCGAGCGCTGCTGCATCTTTTCCAGCGCGCTGTAGAAGATGGCCTCGGCCACCGACCGCTTGCCGTCCTCCATCAGGCAGTTGATGAACTTGGTCACCACCAGATCGTTGAACTTGGGGTCGGGATTGACTTCCCGCTTTTCGGCCGCACGACGCCGCATCTCTCGTCTTCCTCAGGCTTGCTTACTTCGGGCGCTTCACGCCGTACTTCGACCGGCCCTGCTTGCGGCCGTTGACACCCTGCGTATCGAGGGTGCCGCGAATCGTGTGGTAGCGCACGCCGGGCAGGTCCTTGACGCGACCGCCGCGGATCAGCACCACCGAGTGCTCCTGCAGGTTGTGGCCCTCGCCCGGGATGTAGCTCGTCACCTCGAACCCGTTGGTCAGCCGGACGCGCGCCACCTTGCGAAGGGCGGAGTTCGGCTTCTTCGGTGTCGTCGTATAGACGCGTGTGCACACCCCGCGTTTCTGCGGGCAGGCCTGCATCGCGGGCACCTTGTTGCGCTTGGCCGGGACGTGGCGCCCGTGGTTCACCAGCTGATTGGTCGTCGGCATTCCAAACTTTCCTCGTCTGACGACGCGACCGTGGGCAACCGGCTATATTTTCGCCAGTTACCCGATCTGCACGAACAAAAAAGCGGCCAAATGCCAAAAGGCCTCGGCCACTATCGTCCGCTCGAATGTCCGTCGCCGTTGATCCGGTGCAGCGTCTGATCCGCGAGGGTCACCACCAGCACCCGAGATGCGCGTGGGAGCCTTCTAGGCGGCACGCCGCGGGTCGTCAAGGCAATTCCCGGCAACCGGCCGCGGCGCAGCCGCCGCAGCAACCGCTCGAGTGGAAATGGGTGGCGCAGCGCCGCGTTGCAAGCGTCCCCTCAGCGCGGCGGGAAGAGCAGGAGGGCGAGAAAGGTCCGGCGCTCGGTGTCGTCCACCTTCGCGAACCGCTCGATCGCCTGCCTGGCGCCGGCGATCGCCGAGCGTGCATCCCGCGTGCCGACGCGCAACGACGGATCATAATCCGCGGAGTGGCGCTTCTCTTGCAGCTCGACCAGAGCGCCGGCAAAGCTCTTGACGCCACGATCAAAGCCGTTCGGCGGTGCATATTGACGTTACTTCACGGACAATGTCGGCTTTTGACTTCGGCGCAAAGGCGGCTCAAAACTCCATGGTCGATACTTCGGTAGACGAGCGTGTAGAGCCGCGTTCCGCGGTCGCTCGTGCCGACGAATGCGTCAGCGGCAGCCGCGAGAAGGTGATGAAAGACCGCGTAGTAGGCGGCAGAAATCGCTCGCCTGAGATCGACGTCTCGCGGCTCGCCGCCAGCCGCCCGTGGCTCGATCAGATGTTCTGCCTGCTCGAGGAGATGATCGGGGTTCAACGGAGCCGATCCTGGCAGCCGCCTCGTCGATAAAGACGTTCAGGCATGCGCGTCGGCGCGGAGTTCTTCCTCGGTCGCATAGAAGATGATCGGCAGTCGTTCCTCGCCGGCATTTTGCAGCGCCTCGTTGATGTCGACGAGCACGTCCAACGCCTGGTCGCCGGTGACCCGCTCGACCGCCTGCGGGTCGAGCACCAGCGTCACACGCAAGGCCTCCTCGCCCTGGCTGTCGACCGTGGGCTCGACGAGGACCCGCTCGACGGCGATCCACTTGCGGGCGGCTTGCTCCGCCAGCTCGATTATCCGGGATGTATCCAACATGGCGATAGTCTAGCACAACCGCCCCGCCCTCGCGAGCCGCTCGCCGTAAAGCGAAAGGGCCGCCCCGAACCCGGGGGCGGCCCTTTGCCACAGCTTCGGTGCTGCCGCGGCTACTCGGCCGACGGCATGTCCGAGAAGGCCGGGATGCGCATCGGATCCTCGTCCGGGCCGATCTCGGTCGGCGGCGCGAAGCGGTCATCGCCCGCCTTCAGCTTCTTCAGGCGGTTGAGGACGCCACCGGTGCCCGCCGGGATCAGGCGGCCGACGATGACGTTCTCCTTCAGGCCGATGAGCCGGTCGATCTTGCCCGAGAAGGCGGCGTCGGTGAGCACCCGGGTGGTCTCCTGGAAGGAGGCTGCCGAGACGAAGCTCTGCGTCTGCAGGCTCGCCTTGGTGATGCCCTGGAGCACCGCGAAGCAGGTCGCTGGCCTACGATCCTCGAGCATCGCCCGCTGGTTGACCCGGTCGAACTCGATCCGGTCGACCTGCTCGCCGACGAGGAAAGT
>SLRI01000252.1 GCA_007131045.1 Rhodospirillales bacterium | reverse complement strand
TCATCTCGCAAAAGCTCTGGAGTGTGCAGGCCGAGCCGTCCTTCAGGTGATGCGGATAGACCGAAAAGCCGAGCATCCCGCCGCTCTCGGCCAGGGCCTTCAACACCGTGTCGGACTTGTTGCGCAGTGCCGGGTGCCAAAACGCCGGGTTGGCGTGGCTGATGGTAATCGGCCGCATCGAGTGCTCGATCGCATCCAGCGTCGAGCGCTCGGCCGAATGGCTCATGTCGACGACCAGACCGACCCGGTTCATCTCGGCGACCACCGCCCGGCCCATCCGCGTCAGGCCCGAATCCGTCGCCTCGTAGCAGCCGGTCGCGAGCAGCGACTGGTTGTTGTAGGTCAGCTGCATGAACCGCAGGCCCAGCGTGTGCAGCACCTCGACCAGCCCGATATCGTCCTCGATGCAGGACGGGTTCTGGCTGCCGAAGAAGATCGCGGTCCGCCCGGTCTCGCGCGCTTTCGCCACGTCGGCCGCCGTCCGCCCCGAAAAGATCAGCTCGGGATACCGCTCGAACCAGCGGTTCCAGCGCTCGATGACCAGGACCGTCTCGCGAAAGGTCTCGTGATAGGTGATGGTGACGTGCACCGCATCGAGCCCGCCTTCCCGCATCTCGCGGAAGATCTTCTCCGACCAGTTGGCGTACTGCAGCCCGTCGATCCGCGGTGCCTCGATGCCTGGTCCGCTGGGCATCATGGCGACCCCGGTGCGACGTAGCTGGTCTTGACCGCGGTATAGAACTCGACCGCGTAGCGGCCCTGCTCGCGCGGCCCGAAGGAGGAGGCCCCGCGGCCGCCGAACGGCACGTGATAGTCCGTGCCGGCCGTCGGCAGGTTGACCATCACACAGCCCGACTTCGAGTGCCGCTTGAAGTGCGCGGCCCGGGCCAGGGACCGGGTCATGATCCCGGCGGTGAGCCCGAAGGGCGTGCCGTTCGCCACCCCGAGCGCCTCGTCGTAGCTGGCGACCTTCTGCACACAGGTCACGGGCGCGAACATCTCTTCCCGGTTGACCCGCATCGCGGCCGTGGTCCCGGCGAACACCGCAGGCGCCATGAAATAGCCCTGCGTCGCACGCTCGAGCCGCTCGCCGCCGCAGAGCAGTTCGGCCCCCTCGGCCAGGCCTGCCGCGATATAGTCGAGGTCGGCCTTCAGCTGCGCCTCGCTCACCACGGGGCCGATCTGCGTGCCCTCGTCGAGCGCGTGCCCGACGACCAGCGCCTTCGTCGCCGCCACCAGCTTCTCGACGAAGGCGTCGTGCACCGCGGCGTGGACGATCAGCCGACTGGCCGCCGTGCATTTCTGCCCGGTCCCGCCGAACGCCGCGTTGACCGCGACCGATACGGCGAGGTCCAGATCCGCGTCATCCATGACGACCAAAGGGTTCTTCGAGCCCATCTCGAGCTGCACCTTGGTCATGTTGGCAACGGCCGCCGCCGCCACGCCGCGGCCCACATCGACCGAGCCGGTGAAGCTGATCGCATCGACCATGGGGCTCTCGACCAGCCGTTGCCCGATGGAAGAGCCGGCACCCATGACGAGGTTGAAGAGCCCCTTGGGCAGATCCTGCGCCGCGATGATCTCGGTGAGCGCTACCGCCGAGGCCGGTGTCAGGTTCGCCGGCTTCCAGATCACCGCGTTGCCGAACGCCAGGGCCGGGGCGATCTTCCAGGCCGGGGTCGCCACCGGAAAGTTCCAGGGGCTGACGATCGCCACCGTCCCCACCGGCTCCCGCCGGACATCGATCTCGACCCCGGGCCGCACACTCTCGACCCAGTCGCCCGGCTGCCGCAGCGCCTCGGCCGCGAACCAGGTGAAGAACTGCCCGGCCCGGTAGACCTCGCCCACCCCCTCGGCCAAGGGCTTGCCCTCCTCGCGCGACAGCAGCCTGCCGATCTCTGCCGAGCGGTCCATGAGCGCCTGGCCGATCGCCATCAGCACGTCGTGCCGCGGCTGCGGCCCGCGCTCTGCCCACACGCGTTGCGCCGCTTCGGCGGCGGCGAGCGCATCGTCGAGATCCCCGGGCTCGGCCTGGGCGTAGTGGCCGATCAGATCGGCCGTGTCCGACGGGTTGCGGTTCTCGATCACCTTTGCCGACCGGCGCCATGCGCCGGCGACGAAATTGCCCACTGCCTCTGCCATCATCCCTCCCGAGCTTCTGAGCGCAGCCTAGACCGCTGCGGCAATTTGAGGCAATCTTGAACTTCTGAAGTTGAGTTCAGGAGAACTGAAGACCTTGGCGATCAAGCTCGAGATGCTCCGCTGCTTTGCCGCCGTCGCGTCGACCGGCAGCCTTGCCGCTGCGGCCGGCCTCTTGGGCCGCACCCCGTCCGCGGTCTCGATGATGCTGGCAGGGTTCGAGGCACAACTCGGCGCGCCACTGTTCGAGGGTGAGCGCAAGAGCCGGCTCACCCCCTTCGGCCGGGTGACGCTGGCCGAGGCGGAGCGGGCGATCGCCGCCTTCGACGGCAGCGTCGCCGCGATCGGCCGTTCGGCGCGCTCCACCGCCGGGACGGTCCGCATCGCCGCCGTGCCCTCCGTCTCGATTACCCTCCTGCCCCGCGCGATCGCCCGCTTCCGCGCCGAGCGGCCGGACGTCAGGCTCGAGATCAGCGACGTCGACAGTGTCGCGGTCAAGCGCCGGCTCGAGGCCGACGAGGCCGATCTCGGCCTCGCCAGCGGCCCGGTCGGCCTCGGCCTCGCGAGCGAGCTCTTGCTCACCGACGCGCTCGGCATCGTCTGCCACCCGGACCATCCGGCGGCCCTGGCCCCGGATCCGATCGGCTGGGACGCCCTGGCGAGCGGGCCCTTCGTCGCCAACCCGCTGGCCGCCCTGGTCGATCACCCGCGCGTCGCGGCCCTGGCCGCGGCGAGCCACCTCGTGGCGCGCAACACGACGACGCTCTTGGCCTTCGTCCGCCTGGGCCTGGGGGCGACCATCCTGCCCGAGCGCATCGTCGACCGGGCGGCGGCCGACCTCCGCTTCCGCCGCCCGATGGACCCACCGGCCGAACGGCCGGTCCAGCTCCTGCAGCAGCGCAACAGCCGGCTCAACCCGGCAGCCGAAGCCTTCCGCCGCTGCCTGGCCGAGGCCGCTGAGCCGACCTTGCTCTGAGGCACGCCGAGCCACCGCCCACCAGAGGCACTGCGTCCTGTACCGAGGTTGCGCTCGAACCGGGCCCGGGATCGTTCGGCAAATCCTGTTCTCCCCTGGATCGTGTCCAAGTGCGGCCTGCCCCATCGGCTGGCACTCGCCGTTTGGGTCCCTGATGACCAACCCGGGAACGGCAAGGCCTTCCGCGTCGCCGGCAGAGCCACTGTCCGCGGCCCGCTCCTCGTGGTCGCCATCGAGCACGACCCGATCGTCGACTCCTTCTTCGAGCGCCTCGTCGCCGTCGCCCGCGAGCTGTTCACCATCCTCGATGCCGTCATCAGCGACCGCCGTCGCAAACCGCTCGACACCCGAGACAGTCGCTGCCGAGGCCCTGGTGCATCGGGACCACGGCTGAAGGAGGGGTGATCGCCAGCCGGCGACCGTCGGCCGGCGACCGAGCACGCACTGTCGATCTTTGCGTGGCGTGCGCCGGCAGACGTCCGCGGCGAGCCGTGGCGTGCGCCCTCCGGCTCAGTGGCGGCCCCCCATGAGACGGCGGAACAGCGCTCTGGCCGAGCCGCTGTGGGCCGAGCACCATGGGCCGTGCCACCGTCGGCCGTGCCACCGTGGGCCGTGCCGCCGTGGGCCGTGCCGCCGTGGGCCGTGCCGCCGTGGGCCGTGCCGCCGTGGGCCGTGCCGCCGTGGGCCGTGCCGCCGTGGGCCGTGCCGCCGTGGGCCGT
>SLRI01000242.1 GCA_007131045.1 Rhodospirillales bacterium | reverse complement strand
GTTCTACCAGGACGTCGCCTGCATCGCTGCACCCGAAGGGCCTTCGCTGATCGTCGCCGGCGACGAGAAGGGCCTGTCCCTCTCGGCCGACTTCCTCGAGGCCTGGGCCGCCCCCGGCACGCTGCGCAGCGTCGCCGGCGCCGGCTTCGCCCACTATCTGGCGATGATCGAGGCAGCCGCCGAGATCGCCCAGAGCAGCGTCGCCTCCGAGGTCGCGCAGCTGATCGAGGCCTTTCCGGGCGAGGTCACCGCCGAGGCCAAGGCCGCCTTCTGTCCGGCACACGGCATCGACGGGATCGGCCGCGCTGCCTGGATACTCGACGACGCGGTCCGGCTCGAGGCCGCCGTGCCACTGCTCGCCCAGGCCTTGATGCAGGGGATGGCCGACGCGCTCCAGGCGCACACCAGCCGCCCGCCGCCACCACGCGGCGCGTTCGTCCATCCGGACGACATTCTTTGAAGCCGCCGGCCGGCCCACCCGGGCCGGCATCCTTCCCAGCAACCGCCAGTTCGGGCAGATCGCCAGTGTCCTATCGCAACCTCGGCCGTTCCGGCCTGAAAGTCTCCCCCCTCTGCCTCGGCACCATGATGTTCGGCGGGCCGACCGACGTGCCGACGGCCGAACGCATCATCGGCATGGCCAAAGATGCCGGCCTGAACTTCGTCGACACGGCCGATGCCTACCATGCGGGCGAGAGCGAGCGGATCACCGGCCGCGCGATCGCCGCCGAGCGGCACCACTGGGTGCTCGCGACCAAGGCCGCCAATCCGATGGGCGACGGCCCGCATCAGCGCGGCCTCTCGCGCAAATGGCTGATGCAGGCCTGCGATGCCAGCCTCGAGCGGCTCGGCACCGACCACATCGACGTCTACTACCTGCACAAGGAGGACCACGACACGCCGCTCGAAGAGACCGTCAGAGCCCTCGCCGACCTGGTGCGCGCCGGCAAGATCCGCCATGTCGGGCTCTCCAACTATCGGGCCTGGCGGATCGCCCTGGTCTGCCGGCTCTGCGACGAGGCCGGCATCGACCGGCCGGTGGTGCTGCAGCCCTACTACAACATCATGAACCGCCAGCCCGAGGTCGAGGTGCTGCCGGCGGCCGGCCATTTCGGCCTCGGCGTCGCCCCCTACAGCCCGCTCGCCAGGGGCGTGCTCACCGGCAAGTACCGGCCGGGCGAGCAGCCCGACAGCGAGAGCCGGGTGGCGCGGCAGGACAAGCGGATGCTGCAGACCGAATGGCGCGACGAGAGCCTCGCCATCGCCCAGACCTTGAAGGAGCATGCCCTGGCCAAGGGCTGCACGCCGGGCCAGTTCGCCGTGGCCTGGCTCTTGAACAACCACCTGGTCACCAGCCCGATCGCCGGACCGCGCACCATCCCCCAGATGAGCGACTACCTGGGCGCGCTCGAGGTCGGCTTCACCGCCGAGGACGAGGCGCTCGTCGACAGCCTCGTCGCCACCGGCCACCCCAGCACCCCGGGCTTCAACGACCCCGCCTACCCGATCGAAGGCCGCCAGCCGCGCACCGCCTGAACGACCGCGCGGCCCAGTCGGTCGGCCACGGCCTCGATCCGGGCCTCGGCGTCTCCCCTGGCCCGAAGATGCACCACCGTGTTCATGACCGACTCGGTGGCGCGTCCGCCGCGACCGTAGCCCTGGCGGAAGCCGCCTCCCCCATTGCCAACGGCCTAAGCGACGGCCTTCGCTACGATGTCGGGATGCTGGCCGATCACGCGCACATAGGCGATGGCGAAATTCGGCGCCGTCGCCCTTGCTTGTTCCCAGTCGCGCAGGGTGCCGACGGGGACGTGAAACCGGCTTGCGAACTCGGCTTGCGAGAGGCCGAGGCCTGTCCTCGTCTTGCGGATCAGCCGCGCGCGCTGGCCACGATCCATGGCGTCGGGCGTCACGTCGAAATCTTCGGGGTCCGCTGGATCAGCCGGCAGCATGATACGCTCTCTTTTCACCGTCGTTGCTCCTTCTCACCGACATGAAGCGGGGTCGATCGTCCCGCCAGACAAACACGCGCTACCACCCTCAAAGGACCGGTGGGGTCGATGGGGAGGTGGGCTCGTAGCGGGCGACGTCGATTTCGGGGGCCTTGGCCTTGGCGTGGGCGATGTCGACAGCGCTCTGCATGCGGAGCAGGGTTTCCATGTCGGCGCCGAAAGCCTTGTCGAGGCGGATCGCCATCTCGGCCGACAAGGCGGCTTGCCCGTTCAGCACCCGCGACAAGGCCACCCGCGTGACACCCAGCGCCTTGGCCGCGTCGGTCACCGACAGGCCCAGGGGCTCGAGGATCACGTCTCGGACGAACGGCCCCGGATGAACCGGGGCAGCAGGACGGAACGGGCCAGCGGCCTCCTCGGCAAGGTTCATGTCCCTCAATGGTAGTCCTCCAGATCGAGATCGACGATCTCGTTCGCGTCGTTCACCCAAAACGTCAGCCGCCAGTTGCGGCTGACCACGAGACTCCAAGTGCCGCGCCGATCGCCCGTCAACTGGTGGGCGCGCCAGACGGTCAGTCGCTGCACGGCATCGATTCCCGCGGCTGCACTCAGGAACGACACCATCGCCGAGATCTTCGCCGCATGTGCCTGCGGAAGCCCGGCCGTGTCGCCGCGCGCCAACCAGCGCCGCAAGCCTCTGTGCCTGACGCTACGGATATCCATGCCTCAGGCTAACCCAGCGGCAGCAGTTTTGTAAAGCGTCGCTATACGCTGCGCGGGGGCGTGAGAAGGCGCGGGGGGTGGTTGAAGGAAGGAAACAAGAGGCAGGGAGGATGATCCTCCCTGCACCCACCGGATTTTTGGCGAGAGCGAATGCGGACGGTGGGGCGCTGGTCGGGGGCCGGGTCGTTGACAGCAGCCGCAGCCCGGTACAGCATTGACGGATGGGCGGAGCCGCGCGAAGCGGTCGATTTGGCCGAAATGATTAAAACGGGAGGTGTTCCCTTTCGCGGCACCACGTTTTCGCAAAAAGGCTTCTACAGTCAATAATGCCGAAGATAGCATTAGAGGCTTCTAGAAATCTACTCGCTATATGAATTTGCGACTCTATTTCTTGAATCTGAAGAGCTGCTCAATATTTGATGAATAAAATCCAATTGATTTTCATTGGGAATAGAAATACTTAAAATTGCCTGGCCATGATTTTGAAATATCTCTTTACGAATTAGATTTGCGCTCTTGAATTCTGAGAGTAGCTCCAGCATAGCGCTTGCGGGGGGAATTAAAGCCATTAACTTTACGGCGTGGTCGCCCGCCTCTCGGGCGTCGCGAGCAAGGGTCAACACGGCTAGGTGAGAAGCGGTTTCGCAATGGCTATAGCCACTCGCTAGGCGCATTGACGCAACAGCGACCCCATGTGTAGTTATTTTGTAGCCAAGTCGTTGCAGAAAATTCTTGACTTTTTCCAGGTCTTCGGGCGAAGCGCAACCACTAGTTTGGATTTTGTCCGAGGAAGTCGCAGGTATTTGAGCGGCTTGAAGATAGGCCCTTCCAGACTCAGTAATCCAAAAGTACGATATGCCTCGCTCCCCCATAAGCCAGCGCCAAAACGACGGATGTTGTCGTCCTGATTTTATGTAAAAATTCGCTACGAGGCGCGCGATGCTGTCGATAGTCTCTGAATCTTTTGCATTAAGAGCAATTTGAATTTCATCCAATTTTAATGGAGACACTCGGTGTGATAAACCAGCCCCCATTGTCGTAAACGTTCGATCAGGATGACCGCGCCCAATGATGTCGAGCAACTCGCGATCAAGCATGGATATTGGTCGCTGATGACCCATATTTTAATCTTATATTTTATTAAATTCAACTAATGACG
>SLRI01000484.1 GCA_007131045.1 Rhodospirillales bacterium | reverse complement strand
GTCTCCACGCATGGCAGCTCCAAGGCGGCATGGACCGCTGGCGCCGGCTCGGCTTTCCGGTCGTCACCGGCGGCCCATCCTCTGACGGAGACAGCTCTTGATCGTTCAACTTCTCTACTTCGCCAATCCGATGTGCTCCTGGTGCTGGGGCTTCCAACCGGTCATCCGCAGCTTGGCGGAGCAGAGCTATCCGATCACCGTGGCGCTCGGCAGCCTGGGCGCCGATCGGGCACGACCGATGCGCGACGTCGACAAGGCCAAGGTCCGCGAGGATTGGCAGCACGTGATCGAGCGGACCGGCCAACCCTTCGATTTCGGTTTTTTCGATCGCGAGGGCTTCGTCTACGACACCGAGCCGCCGTCGCGGGCGATCGCCGTCGTTCGCCGCCACTACCCCGCACTCGCCATGCCGTTTCTCGGCCGCCTGCAGGAACGCTTCTACGCGTCGGGGCAGGACATTACCGATCCTTCGGTCCTGCGCGAGGCCGCCGGCGAGTTCGGCATCGATGCCGAGACGTTCGAGACGGGCTTCACGGCGCCCTCGACCGCCGCCGAGATCGCTGCCGAGTGGCGGCAGACGGCCGAACTCGGGGTGACGGGCTATCCGACGCTCCTGGCACTGCAGCCCGGCCGACCGCAGGTCGTGACCATCGGCTGGCGCCCGGCGAGCGAGGTGTCGGCGACGCTCGCGAGCCTCGCCGAGGAGCCGGCCGAGTAGCGATTGACAGCGGACAGCGAAAGCGGGTAGACACCCGCATCTCGCGTGAGGCAGCGCGGGCGCGAAATCGCGCGCCGTTGTCCCGCCCCATCCCGGATCGGTTCGAGTTCGATGTACGCAGTGATCAAGACCGGCGGCAAGCAGTACCGCGTCGCCAAGGACCAGTATCTCAAGATCGAGAAGCTGGAGGCCGAGGTCGGCAGCACGGTCGATTTCGACCAGGTGCTGCTGGTCGGTGGTAACGGTGCCGAGATGAAGGTCGGCGCACCGCTGGTCGAAGGTGCGAAGGTCACGGCCGAGGTGGTCGAGCAGACCAGGGGCCCCAAGATCGTCATCTTCAAGAAGCGCCGGCGGAAGAATTCCAGGCGGAAGACCGGTCACCGGCAGTCCATCACCGTGGTCAAGATCGCCGATATCGCGGCCTGAGCCCGGCGGCTAGAAGGAGCATCCCATGGCACACAAGAAAGCAGGCGGCAGCTCGCGCAACGGCCGCGACTCGGCCGGCAAGCGGTTGGGCGTGAAGAAGTTCGGCGGTGAGCAGGTCATCCCGGGCAACATCATCATCCGCCAGCGCGGCACCAAGTACCATCCCGGCAACGGAGTCGGCCTCGGCCGCGACTTCACCATCTTCGCGCTCGTCGAGGGTCAGGTGACCTTCAAGAAGCGCGGCGATCGCCAGTTCGTCCACGTGGTCCCGCCGGTGGCCGAAGCCGCCGAGTAGGGCCGAAGCTTCGACCAGCGGCCGACCCGATCGGCGGCTCATGAGGGAAAGGTTTCGGCCTTTCCCTTTTTTGTTCGGCACGAAAAAGATGCGTTTTCTCGATTCCGCCAAGGTGTTCATCAAGTCCGGCGACGGCGGCAACGGCTGCGTCTCCTTCCGGCGCGAGAAGTACATCGAGTTCGGCGGGCCCGACGGCGGTGACGGCGGGCGCGGCGGCGACGTGATCGCCGTCGCCGACGAGAGCCTCAACACGCTGATCGACTACCGCTACCAGCAGCACTTCAAGGCGAAGCGGGGGACCGGCGGTGCCGGCCAGAACCGCACCGGCGCCAGCGGCGACGACATCGTCTTGAAGCTGCCGGTGGGCACCCAGATCCTCGCCGAGGACAAGGAGACGCTGTTGGCCGACCTCACCGAGCACGGCCAGCGCATCGTGCTGGCCAAGGGCGGTGATGGCGGCCACGGCAATGCGAAGTTCAAGACATCGACAAATCGGGCGCCGCGCCGCGCCGATCCGGGCTGGCCCGGCGAGGAGCGCTGGATCTGGCTCGAGCTCAAGCTTCTCGCCGATGCCGGGCTGGTCGGTCTGCCAAATGCCGGCAAGTCGACTTTCCTCGCGGCCGTCAGTCGGGCCCGGCCGAAGATCGCCGACTATCCCTTCACCACGCTCGAGCCCAAGCTGGGCACCGTGCTGCTGGACGATACCAGCTTCGTCATCGCCGACATTCCGGGGCTGATCGAGGGCGCGTCGGAGGGCGTCGGGCTCGGCGATCGCTTCCTCGGGCACATCGAGCGCTGTGCCACCCTCATCCACCTCGTCGACGGCACGGCCGAAGACCCCGAAGCGGCCTACCGGATCGTTCGCGACGAACTCGAGGCCTACGGCCACGGTATAGCCGACAAGCCCGAAATCCTCTGCCTCAACAAATGCGATGCGCTGACGGCAGAGCTCACGGTCGAGCGGCGAACCCGCCTCGAACGGGCCTCGGGTAGTCCTGTGCGCTGCATCTCGGGCGCCGCCAAACAGGGGACCGACGACATACTGCGCGAGGTGCTGGCCCAGATCCGTGCTCGGCGGCAAGCCGAGCAGGAGGCAAGGGCCGAGAGCGCATGACACCCGCAGAGGCGCTGGGCAAGCCGCGCGTCACGCTCAAGGTCGGCTCGGCGCTTCTGGTCGACGAGGCGGGTCGCGTGCGGCGTGGCTGGCTCGACGGCCTCGCCGCCGATATCGCAGCACTTCGAGCCCGAGGCAGCCAGGTCATCGTCGTGACCTCTGGGGCCATAGCACTCGGCCGGCGGGCCCTTCGGCTGCCCAAGCGCTCGCTCAGGCTCGAGGAGAAGCAGGCCGCGGCGGCAACCGGGCAGATCCTGCTCGCCGGCGCCTGGGCCGAGAGCCTCGCCGAGCACGGCCTGGCCACGGCGCAGATCCTGGTCACCCTCGGCGACACCGAGAGCCGCCGCCGCTATCTCAATGCGCGCGCGACCATGGAAACCCTGCTCAAGCTGGGTGCCGTGCCCGTGGTCAACGAGAACGACACGGTAGCGACCACCGAGATCCGCTACGGCGACAACGACCGGCTCTCGGCCCGGGTCGCGGTGATGGCGGCGGCCGAGACGCTGGTGCTGCTCTCGGATGTCGACGGCCTCTATACCTCAGACCCGACCACCGATCCCGAAGCCCGGCATCTTCCGGAAGTCGCCGAGATCACCGCCGAGGTCCGGGCGATGGCCGGCGGCAGCGGCAGCGATGTCGGCACCGGCGGCATGGCCAGCAAGCTCGTGGCGGCCGAGATCGCGACGCAGAGTGGCTGCACGGTCGTCCTGGCCAGCGGCAAGGCCGACCGGCCGCTGCAGGCGCTTCTGGCCGGTGCCCGCAGCACTGTCTTCCTCGCGCCCAGCACGCCGCGCAGTGCGAAGAAGCACTGGCTGGCCGCGAGCCTGAAGCCGACCGGCCGGCTCACCGTCGACGACGGCGCCGTCAAGGCCCTGCGCCGCGGCTCCAGCCTGCTGCCGGCAGGTGTCAAGGCCGTTGCCGGGCGGTTCGAGCGCGGTGATGCCGTGATCGTCGAGACGACCGCGGGCACCGCCATCGCCAAGGGCCTCGTCGCCTACGACGCCGCCGATGCGCAGGTGATCAAGGGCCGGCACAGCGAGGCGATCGAGGCACTGCTGGGCTATCGCGGCCGCGACGAGATGATCCACCGCGACGATCTGGTGCTGCTGTGACGGCGAGCCTCGATCGGGCGCTGGTGCCGCTGCTGCGCGACATCCTGGGCAAGCCGTGGCGCTTCGCGATGGGGCTGCACGCGCTCGATCCGGCGGACTGGCTGCAGGTCACCGGCGAGCATGCGGCGGAGACCGCCGAAAAGCGGCGACTGTTCGCTGCCGGGGCCGAC
>SLRI01000680.1 GCA_007131045.1 Rhodospirillales bacterium | reverse complement strand
GCCGGCCCGCGTCGTCGGCAACGAGCTCACCGGCACGATCGGCACCCGCTGCTGGCAGGAGGGCCGGGAGATCCTGGCCGAAGCCGACTTCGCCACGGCCAGCATCCCGCCCGGCTTGCGCGAGCAGGCGATCAATCTCGCGGGTCAGGACCGACAGGCGGTGCTGCTGCCGCTCGGCGACACATTCTGCCTCTTGACCGTTCGCCCCTGACCGCCCAACCCTGGCCCCGGCCGGGTCTTCCAAGGAGACTTGCTATGCGATCCATGCTCGACCGCCCTTCGCTCGCCGCCATGAGCCTCGCCGCGGCCCTTGTTTGGCCCCAGGCTAACGGGAGTGCCCAGGACGTCGTGCTGTTCCAGGAGGTGCCCAGCGTCGAGGAGCTCAACGCCGTGCTCTTCGGCAGCCCCGAGGAAGCGGCAGCGCCGACGCGGACCCGCTCGATCCGCTTTCACGAGGAGCCCGAGCCGGCCCGCCCGCCGGCGGCCAGCGCCGGCCAGGTGGCGAGTGCCGCAGCCGCGGTGCCGGCCGCCCTGCCGCCGCCCACCGGCACCGCGCTCGGCCTCAACATCCTCTTCGAGTTCGATTCGACCAATGTGGTGGCGGAATCGATCCCCTATCTCGAGCGGCTGGGCGAGGTCTTGAGCCTGCCCGAGAACCAGCAGAAGGTGGTCAGCATCATCGGCCACACCGACGCCTCGGGCGGTGCCGCCTACAACCAGTCGCTGTCGGAGATGCGCGCTCTGGCCGTCGGCCAGTACCTGGTCGATGCCTGGCAGGTCGACCCGAACAGGCTCGGTGTCGAGGGGCGCGGCAAGGCGCAGCCCCTGGCCGGCACCGATCCCTATGACGGGATCAACCGCCGGGTCGAGTTCTACGCCATTGAATAACAAAGCGGTGACTGATGCGGGGCTGACTGATGCCGAGGCGCCGGGCCGGGCGGTGGCCCGTGCCGCTCTGCTGCTCTCGCTCTGGCAGATCCGGGCCGACCTCTACCGCAGCCTCGAGGCCCACACCCGAACGGCGCTCGCCGGCAGCAACGTCATGACGCCGGACGACCTCGAGGACTTCATCGAGCAGCAGATAGCGACCGAGCAGACCGAGTATCTGGCCCAGTTCCTGTTCGTGCTGCGCGCCGCCGGCTGCGCCGAACCCGGGCCCCTGGGCGCCTATATCGATCGGCACAACGCGATGATCGACCGGCAACTGGCCGATCTCGAGAAGCTCGACGGCATGCCCAAGCCCTTGGGCTCGCGCTACAAGCAGCGGCTCTGGCGGCTGAAGAACGCCCGCTTCAACGAGCGCATGAAGGCGGGCTCGCTCGACCGCCTCGGCGGCGGCCGGCTGATCTTGAGCCTCAAGGACATCGAGCGCTTCATGGCGATGCACATGGACCCGACACTCTGCCGCGACCGCCTCGACGCCCTGGTCAGGGTCGGGCTGCTCGAGGACGACGTCCGCCCCAATATCCGCCTCATCTGGTCCGAGGGGGTCCTCGAGGCGCTGGTCGCCAGCCATCTCGACGCGCTGGCCGACCGGCTAAGGGAGCTGACCCGTGCCCCGGCCTAGCCTCGTCCTCGCCTGTCTCCTGGCCGTCTGCCTCCTGGCGCCGCCCCTGGTGGGTGCGTCGGCCGCCACCGATTTGCGCATCCAGCTCAACCCGGTCCTGGCCGAGCTGCACGAGAAGGATCCGGCGAAGGCGGCGGCGGTCATGGACGAGCTCACCCGCATCATCGAGGGTGAACGCAGCCCCGAGCCCGCCACCCGCGCCATCGAAAACCCAGAGGAGCGCGCCCTGATCCGGGGCAACCCGCTGCTCGAGGAAGCCTGGCGCATCGACCCGAAGGCCGCCCTCGAGCAATTGCGCGAAATCGTCGCCGCCGGCGGCGGCAGCTGACTAGGACAACATCCCGAGGGGGCACGGGAGAAATCATTTCCCCCGCTCTTCTTTTTCGCCTTCCGCCGCTTTCTGCGGCGCTGCCGGGCCTGCTCGCTCGGCGCGCTCGCGTTGCTGCGCCTTGCGCTTGCGCAGGTTTTCGCGGAGCGCTTCGGCGGCGCGTTCGGCGTGGTCGTGCTTGCTCGTGGTCTTCGGAGCCTGGTCCCTGGCCGCCATGCGTCACCTCGATGCCGGATCTCGCCGTTTGATCGCTTGCGCGACTGCCGGCGCTATGGCATCTACCACGCGCAACCGACGGGGGCGATCCCCTGGCGCGCGCCTCGGCCCGCCAATCCGTCGCCCCCTCGAAGCCGCCATAGCTCAGGGGTAGAGCGCACCCTTGGTAAGGGTGAGGTCGAGTGTTCAAATCACTCTGGCGGCACCATCACCCAGGAGATAGCCGGCAAACCGGTTCGGCACCCATTTCCGCCGATATCGCGTAGCAAACGTCATTGCGCAGAGCCCCGAGCCGGCGCATCGTCAGCGCCGTGCGCTCCTGGGCCGTGTCGGACGGACGGGTGCCACAAGAAACCATGGAGGCTTGGGGATGTCCGTCGTTGCGTCGTGGCCGGTCAAGTCCCGCGACCTGCACAACCACCATTTCGATTCGACTGTCTGGGACGGCTTTGCCTTCCGTCCCGACGACATCGTCATCGGCACCTATGCCAAGTCGGGGACGACCTGGGTCCAGCAGATCGTGGGCCAGATGGTCTTCGGCGGTGCGCCCGATGTGCCGGTCGCCGAGATCTCGCCCTGGGTCGACCTTCGCGTGCCTCCCAGGGAGGTGAAGATCGCGGCCATCGAGGCGCAGACCCATCGGCGTTTCCTCAAGACGCATCTGCCCGTCGATGCGCTGGTCTACTCGCGTTCGGCAAAATATCTCTACATCGGCCGTGACGGCCGTGACGTGGTGTGGAGCATGTACAATCACCACAAGAACGCGAATGCGCTCTGGTACCAGCTGCTCAACGACACGCCCGGCCGGGTCGGGCCGCCGATCGCGCCGCCGCCGGACTCTATCGTGCAGTACTTCGCGGACTGGCTGGAGCAGGACGGCCATCCTTTCTGGCCCTTCTTCGAGAACATCCGCTCCTGGTGGGCGATCCGCAACCTGCCCAACCTGCTGCTCCTGCACTACGCCGACCTCAAGGCCGACCTGCCGGGCCAGATCCGGCGCATTGCCGCTTTTCTGGACCAGGACCTGGACGAGGGGCGGCTGCCCGAAATTGTCGAGCATGCGAGCTTCGGCTGGATGAAGGCGCATGCGGCACAGGCGGCGCCGCTGGGTGGTGCCATCTTCGAGGGCGGCGCTTCGACCTTCATCAACCGCGGCACCAATGGCCGCTGGCAGGGAGAGTTGCCCGACGCGCTGAGCCGCCGCTACGAGGACATGGCCGAACAGGAGCTCGGCCCCGAATGCGCGCGCTGGCTCGCTACCGGCGAGCGCTGAGGGCGGTCGACCGGCAACGCCACGAGAAGCTCTGCCGCCACCAATCTCTCAGCCCAGCACCTCGCGTACCGCGTCCGCCGTGACGGCGGCGATTTTCGCTGCCTCGTCCTCGGTCAGGCAGAGGGGCGGGGCGAATCCCAGGATGTCGCCTTCGGGCATGGCGCGGCTGATCACGCCGCGGCCGAGCATGGCGGTGGTGACGGCGGCGCCGATTTTTCTCGCGGGATCGAAGAAGCGGCGCTCGGCCGGGTCTTCCATGAGCTCGACCGCGGCCAGCATGCCCGCACCCCGGACCTCGGCGACGTTGGCTTGGCCGGCCAGCGCCTCGCGCAACAGCTCGGTGAAGCGGGGGCCGACGGTGCCGGCGTTCTCGACCAGGCCGAGGCTGTCGATCAGCTCGAGGTTGGCGATGCCGGCAGCCGCCCCGATCGGGTGCGCCGAATAGGTCCAGCCG
>SLRI01000152.1 GCA_007131045.1 Rhodospirillales bacterium | reverse complement strand
CGGATCTGGTCCGGGCTCGCGATCGAGATCTGGATCTGGTCGAACTTCTGACCGGTCGCGGGCTGGCCGAAGAGGTAAAGCAAATCGTTCATGGGAACCTGCTCTCTAGCGCCGCTTCAAAGGGGACGCCGGGTGGCTGGGGCGTGGCCACCCGGGTCTTGCACTGTGTCTGGACGGTAACGCTCAATCGTCGCCCATCGTTTCCTGCTGCAGCTCGACATTGAGGCCCAGAGCCTGCAGTTCCTTGACGAGCACGTTGAAGCTCTCGGGAATGCCGGCCTCGAAGGTGTCCTCGCCGCGGACGATCGCCTCGTAGATCTTGGTCCTGCCCGAGACGTCGTCGGACTTCACCGTGAGCATCTCCTGCAGGCTGTAGGATGCGCCGTAGGCCTGAAGGGCCCAGCACTCCATCTCGCCGAAGCGCTGCCCGCCGAACTGCGCCTTGCCGCCCAGCGGCTGCTGGGTGACCAGGCTGTAGGGGCCGACCGAGCGGGCGTGGATCTTGTCGTCCACGAGGTGGCCGAGCTTGAGCATGTAGATATAGCCCACGGTCACCGGCCGGTCGAACGCCTCGCCCGTCCGCCCGTCGATCAGCACCGACTGGCCCGACGAGTGACAGCCGGCAGCCTCGAGCAGCTCGACGATGTCGGGCTCGTGCGCCCCGTCGAACACCGGGGTCGCCATCGGCACGCCGTGCGTCAGGTTCTGCCCGAGCTCCTGGAACTCACGCTCGTCGTAGGCCTCGATCTCGGCCCGAACCTCGGCGCCGTAGATCTTCTCGTAGGTGCCGAGCAGCTTCTCCTTGACCCCGGGCTCGCCGAGCTGCGCCACGAGGTCGCCGATCTGCCGGCCGAGATTGGCGCACGCCCAGCCCAGATGGGTCTCCAGGATCTGGCCGACGTTCATCCGCGACGGCACGCCCAAGGGGTTGAGCACGATGTCGACCGGGCTGCCGTCCTCGAGATAGGGCATGTCCTCGAGCCTGGCGATGCGCGAGATCACGCCCTTGTTGCCGTGCCGGCCGGCCATCTTGTCGCCCGGCTGCAGCTTGCGCTTCACCGCGACGAACACCTTGACCATCTTCAACACACCGGGCGGCATCTCGTCGCCGCGCTGCAGCTTCTCGACCTTGTTCTCGAACCGCTCGGTAAGCCGCTTGATCCCGTCGTCGAGCTGCCGCTTCAAGGCCTGCAGCTCGGTCATCCGCTCGACGTCGTCGACCGCGATCTCCCACCACTGCCGCCGCGGCGTGGCATCGAGCAGCGCCTCGTCGACGATGGTTCCCGCCTTGATGCCCTTCGGCCCGGCGGTGACCTTCTGCTCGCCCAGAAGCTCGCGCAGCCGGCCGAAGATGTTGCGCTCGAGGATGCTGCGCTCGTCGTCGCGGTCCTTGGCCAGCCGCTCGATCTCGGCCCGCTCGATGGCGATCGCACGCTCGTCCTTGTCGACGCCGCGGCGATTGAAGACGCGGACTTCGACCACCGTTCCCTGCACACCCGGCGGCACCTTCAAGGAGGTGTCGCGCACGTCCGCCGCCTTCTCGCCGAAGATGGCGCGCAGCAGCTTCTCCTCGGGCGTCATCGGCGTCTCGCCCTTGGGCGTGACCTTGCCGACCATGATGTCGCCGGCCTTCACCTCGGCCCCGATATAGACGATGCCCGCCTCGTCGAGGTTCCTGAGCGCCTCTTCCGAGACGTTCGGGATGTCGCGGGTGATGCTCTCCGGGCCGAGCTTGGTGTCCCGGGCCATCACCTCGAACTCCTCGATGTGGATCGAGGTGAACACGTCCTCGCGGACGATCCGCTCGGAGATCAGGATCGAATCCTCGAAGTTGTAGCCGTTCCAGGGCATGAAGGCGACGAGCGTATTGCGGCCGAGCGCCAGCTCGCCGAGATCGGTCGACGGGCCGTCGGCGATGATGTCGCCCTTCGATACCCGGTCGGCCACCTTGACCAGCGGGCGCTGGGTGATGCAGGTGTTCTGGTTCGAGCGCTGGAACTTGCGCAAGTTGTAGATGTCGACCACCGAATCGGCGCGCTCGACCTCGTCGGTCACGCGGATGACGATGCGCGAGCCGTCCACCTGATCGACCATGCCCGACCGCTTGGCGACCACGGCAGCGCCGGAATCGCGCGACACCACGCCTTCCATGCCGGTGCCGACGAAGGGCGCTTCCGGCTGCAACAGCGGCACGGCCTGGCGCTGCATGTTCGAGCCCATGAGCGCCCGGTTGGCGTCGTCGTTCTCGAGGAACGGGATCAGCGCGGCCGCGACCGAAACCAGCTGCTTGGGCGAGACGTCGATCAGCTCGATCGTCTCGGGCCGGGCCAGGATGAACTCGTTGTTCTGCCGGCAGCTCACCAGGTCCGCGGCGAAGCGCCGATCCTCGGTCAGGTCCGAGTTGGCCTGGGCGATGGTGTACTTGTTCTCCTGCATCGCCGAGAGATAGACCACCTCGTCGGTGACTCGGCCGTCGACGACCCGGCGATACGGGCTTTCGATGAAGCCGTACTTGTTGATCCGCGCATAGGTCGCGAGGCTGTTGATCAACCCGATGTTCGGGCCTTCCGGCGTCTCGATCGGGCAGATGCGGCCGTAGTGGGTGGGGTGCACGTCGCGCACCTCGAAGCCCGCCCGCTCGCGGGTCAGGCCGCCCGGGCCGAGGGCCGAGAGCCGCCGCTTGTGGGTGATCTCGGAGAGCGGGTTGGTCTGGTCCATGAACTGCGAGAGCTGCGAGGAGCCGAAGAACTCGCGGACCGAGGCCGCCACCGGCTTGGCATTGACCAGATCGTGCGGCATCGCCGCGTCGATCTCGACCGAGCTCATCCGCTCGCGGACCGCCCGCTCCATGCGCAACAGGCCGACCCGGAACTGGTTCTCCATCAGCTCGCCCACCGACCTGACCCGCCGATTGCCGAGATTGTCGATGTCGTCGATCTCGCCGCGGCCGTCCTTGATCTCGACCATGTGCTTGACGACGGCGAGGATGTCCTCGTTGCGCAGGACACGCACCGTGTCGTCGGCCTCGAGCCCGAGCCGCTGGTTCATCTTGACCCGGCCGACCGGCGAGAGGTCGTAGCGTTCGGGGTCGAAGAAGAGCCCGGCGAAGAGCGACTCGGCGGTCTCGAGCGTCGGCGGCTCGCCGGGGCGCAGCACCCGGTAGATGTCGAGCAGCGCCTCCTCGCGGGTGCTCGAGCGATCGAGAACCAGGGTGTTGCGGATATAGGGGCCGATCGTCGTGTGGTCGATGTCGAGGATCGCCACGTCGTCGATCCCGGCCTCGGCGAGCTTGCCCAGAAGCTCGTTGCTGATCTCCTCGCCAGCGTCGGCGTAGACCAGCCCGGTCTCCATGTTGACGATGTCGCGCGCCACGTACTGGCCGATGACGTCCTCGACCGAGAGGTAGAGGTCGGTGACCTCCTTTTCCTCGATGCGCTTGATCAGCCGCGG
Source organism: Rhodospirillales bacterium (assembly GCA_007131045.1). Lineage (GTDB taxonomy): Bacteria > Pseudomonadota > Alphaproteobacteria > Geminicoccales > Geminicoccaceae > SLRI01. The sequence goes on along the minus strand of SLRI01000152.1, from coordinate 396 downwards.
GCTGACCTTGGTCCCGGCCTCGGCGAGCGTTTCGCCGGATGCCGCGTCGACCAGGTCGTTGGTCAGCTTCTGGCCGAGGACACGATCCGGGCGGAACGCGATCTTCCAGCCCTGACCGGAGCGGCGGATGTCGACCGACTTGTAGAAATGCGCCAGCAGCTGCTCGCCGTCCATGCCGAGGGCGAGGAGCAGCGCCGTCGCCGGCAGCTTGCGCCGCCGATCGATGCGCACGTAGACGAGGTCCTTGGCGTCGAACTCGAAGTCGAGCCAGGAGCCGCGATACGGGATGACCCGGGCCGAATAGAGGAACTTGCCGGAGCTGTGCGTCTTGCCGCGGTCGTGATCGAAGAAGACGCCCGGCGAGCGGTGCATCTGGCTGACGATCACCCGCTCGGT
>SLRI01000473.1 GCA_007131045.1 Rhodospirillales bacterium | reverse complement strand
GTTGAATTTATGGTGGAGCCGATCGGGATCGAACCGACGACCTCCTGAATGCCATTCAGGCGCTCTCCCAGCTGAGCTACGGCCCCGTTCTGGTCTGGTGCCGGGTAGGTAGGGAAATCGGCGGGGGTTCGCAAGTCAAATGTCGGGGCTCAACGAGCGGCGGTGCTGCCCGGCAGCCGGATGGTCGCGGTGAGGCCCTGCGGCCGGCGGTTCTCGAGGGTGATCTCGCCGCCGTGGCCGCGGACGATCGCCCGGGCGATGGCGAGCCCGAGGCCGCTGCCGCCGGTCTTCGGGCTGCGGCTGGCCTCGAGCCGGAAGAACGGCTCGAAGACCCGCTCGAGCATCGCCTCCGGCAGGCCCGGGCCGTGGTCGACGATGGTGATCGTGACAGCTTCCGCGGTGCTCGCCAGCGTCACCTCGGCCGACCCGCCGTAGCGCAGCGCGTTCTCCAAGAGGTTGCGCACGGCCCGGGTCATCGCCAGCTTGCGGCAGCGACAGGGCAGGGGGGCGGCCGGCTGGATGCTGACGTCGCGCCCCTGATCGACGAAGTCGGCGGCGACGCTCTCGACCAGCGCCACGAGGTCGACGGTGCGGGTCGGCTCTTCGGCTGCGGTATCGCGGGCGAGCAGGAGGCCGGCTTCGGTCAGCGCCTGCATCTCGTCGAGGGTGGCGAGCATCCGCGCGCGCAGGCTCTCGTCCTCGACCATCTCGGCGCGCAGGCGAAGGGTGGTGATCGGGGTTCGCAGGTCGTGGGTGATCGCGGCCAGGAGCTGGGAACGGTCGGTCATCGCCCGGGTGACCCTGGCCTGCATGGCGTTGAAGGCAGCGGCGGTGCGGCGGATCTCGAGCGGGCCCGTGGCGGCCTCGAGCTCGTGCGGCTCGCCCCGGCCCACCGCATCGGCCGCGGCAGCGAGCGCGTTCAAGGGCCGGGTCAAGCGCCGCAGCGAGAGGGCGGCAACCATGCTGATGGCGACGGCCGCGGCCAGAAGGGCCGCGAGTGGCGCCATGCCGAACCCCGGGCGCTCGGGCGGCAGGATCATCGCGGCGTTGAGCCAGGCGGCATCGTCGAGGCGGATCGCCAGCAGCAGGCCCGAGGCGGGCAGGGTATCGGGCAGCTCGCCGAGATCGAGGCGGTCGGCCATCGCGCGCTGCCGATGCGCGTGCCAGGGCGGGCGGCCCGGCGGCCGGCGAATGTCGCCCTGGGCGGCCCGGACCTCGAGCCTGCGGCCGTCGTCGAGCAGGCCTTCCAGCCGGCGCGCGAGATGGCGGGCACCGGCACCTTCGGCCTCGTCGACCACCGGCTGGTCGGCGAGCCAGAAGCGCAGCTGGCGGGTCGAGAAGGCGCGCAGCGCGCGGCGCCGCTCGCCGGTGGTGAGCGTGCTCTCGGTCAGCCGCACCAGGGCCGCTGCCCGCTCCAGCACCTGCTCGCGCGCCACCGCCTCGACGGTGCCGCGGCGCTCGTCGTGCAGGATCGCGAAGGTGACGAGCTGGGCGATGACCAGGGCGAGCAGCAGCAGGGTGACGAGCTGGGCGGTCAGCGTTTGCGGCCAGAGCCGGCTCATTCCGGCCGCACCTTGCCGGCGAAGCTGTAGCCACCGCCCCAGTGGGTCTTGATCAGCAAGGGGTTCTTCGGGTCCCGCTCGAGCTTCTTGCGCAGCCGGCTGACCTGGTTGTCGACGCTGCGGTCGAACGGCACGGCGTCGCGGCCGCGGGTCAGATCGAGGAGCTGGTCGCGGCTGAGGACGAGCCCCGGATGCCGCAGCAGGGCATCGAGCAGCAGGAACTCGCCGGTGCTCAACGGCACCACGGTGCCGGCCTCGTCGAGCAGCTCGCGCGCGGCCCGATCGAAGCACCAGCGGTCGAAGCGGAGCAGGCCCGCCGGCGGGCCTCCGCCCGGGCGGTGCGGCAGGCTCCGGGCACGGCGCAGCACCGCCTTGATCCGGGCCAGAAGCTCGCGCGGCGCGAACGGCTTGGTGACGTAGTCGTCGGCGCCCATCTCGAGCCCGACGATCCGGTCGGTCTCCTCGCCGAGGGCGGTGAGCATGATGATCGGAAGACCGCCCCTGGCGCGCAGCTCGCGGCAGAGCGAGAGCCCGTCCTCGCCCGGCATCATGACGTCGAGGATGACGAGGTCGATCGCCGCCTGCTGCAGCTCGCGCCGGGCGGCCGAGGCGCTGTCCGCCGTACTCACCCGGTAGCCGTGCCTGACCAGGTATTGGCGGAGCGCGTCGCGGACGTCGCGGGTGTCGTCGACCACGAGGAGATGGGGACTGTCGCTCATGGCTCAGCGGATAAGCCGAGCCATGCTTCCGGGGGAACGAAAAAGTGTAACCAGACGTGTCAGCCGGCCGGGCCGAGACGGATGGTGACCGAATCGGCCGCGGTCCGAGGCATTGCGGCGACAAGCGGCAGCCAGCATGGCCTCGTTCTCTAGTTCGAGGAGTGGATGCTGATGACGAAGAAGATCCTGATCGGCTCGGTTGCCGCCGGCCTGGCGCTGGCGCTCCTGGGCGGCTCGCTGGCCCTGGCGCAAGGCTGGCGCCACCAGCACGGCGGCTGGGGCGGCGGTGCCGGTTCTGGCCCGGGCGCTGGGATGATCGAGCGGTTCGACCGCTCGGGCGACGGCCGGGTGAGCCAGGAGGACGTCGACGCGGTCCGCGCCGAGCGGTTTGCCGCGTTCGATGCCGAGGGCGACGGGGCGTTGAGCCTCGAGGAATACGAGGCGCTCTGGCTGGATGCGATGCGGCCGCGGATGGTCAGGTCGTTCCAGCGGCTCGACGTGGACGGTGACGCGCGGGTCACCGAGGAGGAGTTCCTCGCCCCCTATCGGCGGCTGGTCGAGCGGTTCGACCGCAGCGGTGACGGGGTGATCACCGAGGACGAGGTGCGCGAGACCATGCGCGAGCGCCGTCGGGAAATGCGTGGCCGCCACGGCGCGCGCGGCGAGGGCAGGGGGCCGCGCGGCCGGCCCGACTGAACGCGGCACCCGACTGAACGCGGGAGGCGTGACCGGCGATCGCCGCTCTAGCGGCGGTCGTCGTCCTCGCCGGATTCCGGGTCGATCACCTCGCCGAGCGCGTCGTCGTCGCCCAATTCCTCGGCACTCTCGATCAGCGGATCGTCGTCCTCTTCCTCGTCGTCGGCCACCGGGACATCGGGCTCGTCCGCTTCGGTGTCGCTGTCGTCGACCTCCTCGACATCCTCGTCGACATCCTCGTCGACCTCGTCCGCCTCGACGGTCTCGTCGACCTCGTCCTCGTCGGCCTCGACCACCGCCGGCTTGGCGGCACCGGCGAGAGCGCGGACGGGATTGCGCGGCCGTCGGGCGCGCGCCACCTGCTCGAGGTCGAAGGCCGCACCGCAGGCCGGGCAGGCGAGGTCGACGGTCTTGCCGAAGTCGTAGAAGCGCGCCCCGCAGGCGAGGCAGGTGCGCTTGGTTCCCAGTTCCGGCTTGGGCAAGGCGGTCCCCTATGACGTGAACGATGGGCGACCTCGAAGCGGTCGCGCGGCCGGCCCGACGGCGCCGCGGCCATGGGGCGGCCACGGAGTCGAGCGAGCGGGCAATTGCCATGATCGCCCAACACTGTCAAAAGCAAATCGCGCGCGCCGCCCGGCTATTCGGGCCGGTGTTGCCGTAGCCGTGCGATGCTCGCCGTGGCCGCGCGGTCTCACGCATCGATCGAGGTCCTCTTCATGCAGCTCAGGGCAGCGCCACATGGTGCCCTCGCCGGTGACGTCCGCGTCCCGGGCGACAAGTCCATCTCGCACCGTTCCTTGATGCTGGCCGGCCTCGCGGTCGGCGAGAGCCGGATCGAAGGGCTGCTGGAGGGTGCGGACGTCATGGCGACGGCCGATGCCATGCGCCAGCTCGGGGTCGGGTTGGAGCGGCTGGGGCCGGGCAGCTGGCGGGCGCTCGGCTGCGGTGTGGCCGGGCTCGCCGAGCCGGAGAGCGTGCTCGACCTCGGCAATGCCGGCACCGGTGTGCGGCTGTTGATGGGCATCCTCGCCGGCCACGGCTTCACCAGCTTTCTCTCCGGCGACGCCTCGCTCAGGCGGCGGCCGATGCGGCGGATCGCCGAGCCTCTGCAGGCGATGGGCGCCGAGGTGCTCGCGCGCAGCGGCGGGCGGCTGCCGCTGGCGCTCACCGGCAGGGTCGATCTGGTGCCGATCACCTGGCGCTCGCCGGTGGCATCGGCGCAGATCAAGTCCGCGGTCCTTCTGGCCGGGCTGCACGCGCCGGGGCGAACCACGGTGATCGAGCCCCTGGCGTCGCGCGATCACAGCGAGCGGATGCTGCGGGCAATGGGTGCCAAGGTCGAAAGTGGCGCTTCGGCCGAGGGCTGGGTGGTGGAGATCGATGGCGAGCCGGAACTGGCGCCGCAGGCCTTCGAGGTGCCGGCCGACCCGTCCTCGGCGGCGTTCCCGCTGGTCGCAGCGCTGGTCGCCGGCGACAGTGCGCTCACCCTTCGCGGCATCTCGGTCAATCCGTTGCGCACCGGCCTGCTGACGACGCTGCGCGAGATGGGCGCCGATCTGACGCTCGCGAACGAGCGCGAGGCGGCGGGCGAGCCGGTGGCCGATCTTCTGGTGCAGGGCGGCGCGCTCGAGGCGGTCGACGTCCCGGCCGAGCGGGCGCCTTCGATGATCGACGAGTACCCGATCCTCGCCGTGGCCGCGGCGTTCGCCCGGGGCACCACCCGGATGCGCGGGCTGGGCGAGCTCCGGGTCAAGGAGAGCGACCGGCTGGCGCTGATGGCCGAAGGGCTCGAGGCCTGCGGCATCGAGGTGGCGATCGAGGGCGACGATCTCCTGGTCACCGGCCCGGTCGGGGCAACCGGGGCCGCGACCATCGATGCGCACCACGACCATCGCATCGCCATGAGCTTTCTGGTCCTGGGCGGGCTCGGCGCCGCCCCGATCACGGTCCAGGGTGCGGAGACCATCCTCACCAGCTTTCCGGGTTTCGCCGATCTCATGAACGGGCTCGGGGCCTCGATCGAGGAGGTGGGCCCTTGACCATCGTGGTCGCCGTGGACGGGCCGGCGGCCTCCGGCAAGACGACGCTGGCCAAGCGGCTGGCCGCCGCCAACGGCTTGCGATTCTTGGATACCGGCCTGCTCTATCGGGCGGTGGCCCGGCGGCTGCTGGCACAGGGCCAGGAGCCCATGGACGCGGCGGCGGCGGCAGCGGCGGCCCGCTCGGTCACCGCGGACGATCTCGATCCCGCTGCCTTGAAAGCCGAGCGGATCGGGGAAGGGGCCTCGGTGGTGGCGGTCCATGGCGACGTCAGGCAGGCGCTGCTCGCCTTTCAACGGGACTTCGCGCACGCGCCGCCGGGTGCTGTCCTGGCCGGGCGGGACATCGGCTCCGTGGTCTTTCCGGATGCCACGCTCAAGCTGTTCGTTACCGCCTCGGCCGAGGTCCGGGCGAAGCGGCGCTTCGAGGAGTTGCGCCGAGAGGGCGATACCGTTATGTACGAGCGCGTGTTGCAGGACGTGGTAGAGCGTGATCGCCGTGATCGGGAACGGGCGGTCGCGCCTTTGACCGCTGCTCCGGATGCGATTTGCATCGACACTTCGGCGCTCGATATCGACGCGTCGCTGGCGGCGTTGCAAGAAGCTTTCGACGAGCATGCGGCCCGAAAGCCCCGCAAGACTTGACCTCAAACCCTGGCCCCGTCCGGCAAGGCCTTCTTTCGCCGGCGGTTTTGGAGACAGAATGCAAGAAGCCATCGCAACCGCCTCCTCCCCGACGCAAGCCGATTTCGCGTCGATGCTGGACGAGACTCTGGGCGGTAGCAACAAGCTCGAAGGCTCGGTCGTCAAGGGCACGGTGATCGCCCTCGACAACGAGGACGCCGTGGTCGATGTCGGCCTCAAGTCCGAGGGCCGCGTGCCGATCAAGGAGTTCTCGACCCCCGGTCATCCGGTCGAGGTGAAGATCGGCGACGAGGTCGAGGTCTATGTCGAGCGGTTCGAGAACAAGAGCGGCGAAGCCGTGCTCAGCCGTGAGAAAGCCCGGCGCGAGGAGAGCTGGAACCGGCTCGAGCGGGCCTTCAACGAGCAGGAAAAGTGCGAAGGCGCTATTTTCGGCCGGGTGAAGGGTGGCTTCGCGGTCGATCTCGGCGGTGCCGTGGCCTTCCTGCCGGGCAGCCAGGTCGACATCCGCCCGGTCCGCGACGTGGCCCCGCTGGTCAACAAGCCCGAGCCCTTCTTGATCCTCAAGATGGACCGCAGGCGCGGCAATATCGTCGTCTCCAGGCGTGCCGTCCTCGAAGAGAGCCGCAAAGAGCAGCGCGACGAGCTTCTGGCGACCCTGGCCGAGGGCCAGGTGCTCGACGGCGTGGTCAAGAACATCACCGACTACGGTGCCTTCGTCGATCTCGGCGGCCTCGACGGCCTCCTGCACGTCACCGACATCTCCTGGAAGCGGGTCAACCACCCGACCGAGGTGCTGTCCGTCGGCCAGCAGCTCAAGGTGCAGGTCATCCGCTTCAACCGCGAGACCCAGCGCATCAGCCTCGGCATGAAGCAGCTCGAGGCCGATCCCTGGGAGGGCGTGGAGCTCAAGTACCCGGTCGGCACCAAGTTCACCGGCACGGTCACCAACATCACCGACTATGGTGCCTTCGTCGAGCTGGAGCCCGGGGTCGAGGGCCTGGTCCACGTCTCCGAGATGAGCTGGACCAAGAAGAACATCCACCCCGGCAAGATCGTCTCGACCAGCCAGGAGGTCGAGGTGATGATTCTCGAGGTCGATCCGGACAAGCGCCGGATTTCGCTCGGCCTCAAGCAGACCCTGGCCAACCCCTGGGATGCGTTCCTCGAGAACCACCCGGTGGGCTCGACCGTCGAGGGCGAGATCCGCAACATCACCGAGTTCGGGCTGTTCGTCGGCGTCGACGGCGAGGTCGACGGGATGGTGCACCTCTCCGACATCGACTGGGTCACCCCCGGCGAAGAGGCGGTCAAGGAGTACAACAAGGGCGACGTGGTCCAGGCCCAGGTGCTCGATGTCGACGTCGACAAGGAGCGGATCAGCCTCGGCATCAAGCAGCTGATGGACGACCCCTTCAAGGAGGCGACCTCCGGCATCAAGAAGGGCGACCGGGTCACCTGCACGGTCAAGGAGATCACGACGGGCGGCATCGAGGTCGAGACCACGACCGGGGCCACGGGCTTCATCCGCAAGGCCGAGCTCAGCCGCGACCGCGACCAGCAGCGGCCCGAGCGCTACGCCGTGGGCGAGAAGCTCGATGCCAGGGTCACCAACATCGACGCCGCGAGCCGCCGTCTGACCCTCTCGGTCAAGGCGCTCGAGATCGCCGACGAGAAGCAGGCGATGGCCGAGTACGGCTCCTCGGACAGCGGTGCGAGCCTCGGCGACATCCTGGGTGCCGCACTCCGGCAAAAGCAGCAGGAAGAGAAGGTCGACGACGAGACCAAGTGAGCACCGGCCCGAAGAGGCCGACGAACGCGCAGCGCCGCCGGGCCACGGGCTCGGCGGCGCTTGCCGTTTCAGCTCGCGGGCCGGGCGGGCTGCTTGACGCTCCGCCTCCACTTTGCCAAGCTCTTGTCCACCAACAGCGGCTGCGGCCTGGCGGAAACGAAAATGACCAAGTCGGATCTGATCAAGCGGCTGGCCGAAGCCAACCCGCACCTGTTCTTGCGTGACATCGAGCGGATCGTGTCCACCGTGTTCGCCGAAATCGGCGACGCCTTGGCCGACGGCAACCGGGTCGAGCTGCGCGGCTTCGGCGCCTTTTCCGTGCGGCCGCGCGGCGAGCGCACCGGCCGCAACCCGCGCACCGGCGACGAGGTGCAGGTGCCACCCAAGCTCGTGCCCTATTTCAAGACCGGCAAGGAGCTGCGCGAGCGGCTCAACGAAAGCTGATCCCGACCCTTCCATTCGACCTCAACCCATTCGACCTGACCGAGGAGAGCCCTGATGGCGAAATTTTTGCGAACCCTGCTCGCCATCGTCGGCCTGATCGTGATCGTCACGTTTTCGGTCGCCAATCGCGAGCTGATCGACGTCAGTTTCTTCCCGCTGCCGCTGCCGGTCATCGAGCTGCCGGTCTACGCCGTCTTCCTGATCGGTATCTTCATGGGCGCCATCCTGGGCGGGCTCTCGCTCTGGCTCTCGGAGAGCGAGATGCGGGCCGAGTGGCGCAGCCTGAGGCGCAAGGCGCGCGCCGAGGCCTACCGGCAAAAGCAGCAGGAGCTGGCCGAGGAGCAGCTCGCCGCCGAGCGCTCCAGGCAGCGCCAGGACGCGCTGGCGCTGGCCGCACCGCGGCGCTGAGCCGGAACGCCCAGAAGCGTCCGATGCTGCCCGTCCACGATCGCGCCGCCGTCGATCGCGCCCTGGATTTTCCGGCCCTGATCGAGGCGCTGCGCCAGGGCTTCGCCCAGGGCTGCGAGGCGCCGGTCCGCCACCATCACCCGGTGCCCCGTACCGACGCCGCCGATGCGACCCTCTTGATCATGCCCGCCTGGCAGCGCGACCGGCATCTGGGCGTCAAGATCGTCCAGGTCTCGCCGGGCAACGAGGCGAGGGGGCTGCCCACCGTCGACGGGCTCTATATCCTCTTCGATGCCGTGACCGGCACACCGCTCGCGGTGATGGACGGCAAGGCGATCACCGAGCGGCGCACCGCCGCTGCCTCCGCCCTGGCCGCGAGCTACCTGGCACCGCCCAATGCCGACCACCACCTGGTGATCGGTGCAGGCGCGGTGGCCGCGATGCTGGTCCCGGCGATGCACGCCGTCCGTCCGATCGAGCGCGTGACCTTGTGGAATCGCACCCCGGCCAAGGCCGATCTCTTGGCCGAGCGGCTGGCGAGCGAGGGCTTCGCGATCGAGGTGACCACCGACCTCGAGGGTGCGATGGCCGAGGCCGACATCGTCTCGGCCGCCACCATGAGTGCCGAGCCGCTGATCAAGGGGGCCGTGGTCAAGCCCGGGGCACATGTCGACCTGGTGGGCGCCTTCAACCCGAGCCTGCGCGAGAGCGACGATGCGCTGATGGCCCGGGCCAGCCTGTTCGTCGACACCCGCGGCGGCGCCCTGGCCGAGGCCGGCGACATCCTCCAGGCGATCCAGAGCGGTGCGATCGACGAGAGCGCCATCGCGGCCGACCTGGCCGAGCTCTGCCGCGGCGATCACCCGGGTCGCACACAGGCTGACGAGGTGACCGTCTTCAAGTCGGTGGGGGCGGCGATCGAGGACCTGGTGGCGGCGAACCTGGTGCTGGACCGGCTCGGGTGAAGGTTCTCGTCGTCGGCGGCGGGATCATGGGATTGTCCGCAGCCCGGTCGCTTCGCCGGGCCGGGCACGCGGTGACGCTGCTCGAGCGGGGACCCTTGCCCAATCCCTCGGCCTCCTCGATCGATCACCACCGGCTGATCCGCTTCATGTACGGCGACAAACACGGCTACGCGCTGATGGTCGCCGATGCCTATCCGGCCTGGGAGCGGCTCTGGCGCGATCTCGGCCGTATCCACTACGCGCCCACCGGCCAGTTCCTCTCGGGTCCCGCGGACGACCCCTGGATCGCCGGCAGCCGGCGCTCGCTGGACGAGCTCGGCATCGCCTATGCCGAGCTCGACCGCACCGGCATCCGCCGTCGTTTTCCGCTGATCGATGCCGAACAGGTCGACTACGCCCTCTATTCGCCCACCGCCGGCGCACTCTTCGCCGAGACGATCGCCGAGGATCTCGTGCTCTGGCTCGCCGAGGCCGGGGTCGATCTCAGGCCGCTGGCCGAGGTGCGCGACGTCCACCCGGCGACCGCCTCCGTCACGCTCGCCGATGGCGAGAAGCTGGCGGGCGATCGGCTGGTGATCACCGCCGGCGTCTGGACGGGGCGGCTCGACCCGGAGCTCGGCCGCAAGCTCACGCCGTCGCGCCAGCTCGTGCTCTACGTCGAGCCACCCGACGACCTGGCGCCTCATTGGCCCGGCACGACCATGCTCACCGACGTGCTGCAGGGCGACCAGCAGAGCGTGTTCTACGCCGTGCCACCGCTGCGCGGCCTGCCGATCAAGTTCGGCGATCACTGCTTCTCCAAGGGCGGCGATCCCGAGGCCGACAGAACCGCGACGGCCGCCGAGATCGAGCGGGTCCGCGAGGCCGCGCGACGCCGGCTGAAGGACGCCGATCGCTACCGCGTCCTGGCCGCCGAGACCTGCTTCTACACCCTGACCCAGGACGAGCGCTTCATCGCCGAGCAGCAGGGCAAAGCCTTGTTCCTGGCCGGCTTCTCCGGCCACGGCTACAAATTTGCCCCACTGATCGGCGAACGCCTGGCCGAGGTCCTCGGCGACCGGCTACCGTTCGACGATTTCCGGCATTGGCTGGCCGGCTGATTGCCGCGCATAATTTGTCATAATCTTTCTTATCCGTTTTTTTTTACGGACGTTTACCGACTCGTAACCTCTTGCCCTCGGCTGCCCTAGAGCGCCGCCTCGCGGCCATCCAGGGTCAAGAGCGGCAGATAGAGATCGGGCCGGCGGTCGCGGAAGAGGCCCCAGGCGGCCCTGGCCTTGGCGAGCGCGTCGAGGTCGAAGGTGGCGGTGATCATGCCCTCCTCCTGACCGAGCTCGCTGACGATGCCACCGGTGTTGTCGGTGATGAACGAGGTGCCGTAGAAGGTGACGGTGGTGTGCTCGGCGCTCTCGCGGCCGGTGCGGTTGGACGAGATCACCGGCATGCAGTTGGCCGCAGCGTGGCCCTGCATGGCCCGGCGCCAGTGCTCACGGCTGTCCAGGGTGACGTCCTGCGGCTCGCTGCCGATGGCCGTGGGGTAGAACAAGAGCTCGGCACCCATCACCGCCATCGCCCGGGCGCATTCGGGAAACCACTGGTCCCAGCAGATGCCGACACCGAGGCAGCCGAAGCGCGTCTGCCAGACCCGGAACCCGGTATCGCCCGGGGTAAAATAGTATTTCTCCTGGTAGCCCGGGCCGTCGGGGATGTGGCTCTTGCGATAGACGCCCATCACCCGGCCGTCGGCGTCGATCATCGCCAGCGAGTTGAAGAAGGCGTTGTTGGCGCGCTCGAAGAAGCTGACCGGCAGGACGACGCCGAGCTGGGCCGCAAGGCGGCTCATCCGGGCCAGGAGCGGGTTGCCCTCGAAGGCATGGGCGCGCGCAAAGTGCTCCGGCGACTGCTCCTTGCAGAAATAGACCGATTCGAACAGCTCCTGCAGGAGAATGACCTCGGCGCCCTGCCCCGCCGCCTCGCGGACCATGGCTTCGGCCTTGGCGAGGTTGCGGTCGCGGTCGCTGCCGCAGGTCATTTGCGTGGTGGCGACGGTGACTTCCCGCATGTCTCCTCCTCGTTGTCAGCGCCGATCTTATGGCCCGCCGGGTACCGCTTGGCAAAGCCGAAACGCCGGGCCGATCGAGGCTCAGCGGCGGGCGATGCCCTGGTAGTGGAAAGTCACCAGCCGCGGTCCGTCGACCAGGTGACCGGTCTCCAGCGTCTCCAGCTCGAAACCCGCAGCGGTGAGCAATCGGTCGGGACGGCGGTGGAGGTGGCAGCCGCCGGCGAGCCGGCGCCAGACCGGCGTCAGCCGGCGTTGCCAGCGACAGAGGCCGGGGCTCGGGGCAGCGCCGTGCTCGATGAAGACGAAACGACCCTCCGGCCGCAGCACACGGTGGGCCTCGGCCAGCGTCGCCTCGACATCAAGGATCGAGCAGAGGCTCCAGGTCGCGACCACGCAGTCGAAGCTCGCGTCCGGATAGGGCAGATGCTCGGCACTCTGGCAGACGAGGCGGATCTTGAACGGCATCCAGCCACCGGCCTTGCCGGCGCGGGCCAGCAGCGAGGGCGACGGGTCGATGCCGACGACCTCCTCGACGTCCCGTCCGTAGAACGGGAAGTTGAGCCCCGAGCCGATGCCGATCTCGAGGACCCGGCCCTGGGCCGCCGCCACGGTCGAGGCGCGCAACGGCCGCAGCCGCTCGCTCTTCATGCCCCAATGGACGAGGCGCGGCACGACGACGCGCTCGTAGAGGCGGCCGATCACCATGCTGGACAGCCCCGGCGGCCAGCGATCTCGACCGCGGAGAACTTCGGCCGTGCGGTCAGGCGGCGGCCGACCCCTGGTCCGGGCGGCTGTCGTCGTCGTCCGCCGCGTGGGCGTGGGCCTCGTGCGAATAGTCCGTTGCCTTGTGGACGAGGACGATGACCACGGCCAGGCCGAAGAGGAACAAGAGACCGCCGAACAGGCCGAACATCCCGTCGGAAGCGCGGCTGTAGAGAAAGAGACCGGCCAGGGCGAGCACCCCCGCCAGCCCACCGGCGACCCATTGGCTCATTGCGGACATGTCGTTCATCCCCGTGATTGCGAAAAAACGCGTGCCGGTGGCGTTCGCCACGGCCTCGCTCGTCGCCTCGGCCGCGCGCCCGGGGCCACCGCCGGTCAGGCGCAAGAGCAGGTGGACGACGAAGCCGACCCCGGCGAGGAGGACGACCAACCCGACCAGAAACGGCCCGGTCCCGCCGACCAGCAGGATGCTGCCGACCACGACCAGGACGACACCGGCGCCGCCGATCACCAAGCTGTTGTTACCCAAGCACTCTGCTCCCTGCCTTCGACCGCCACGCGGTAGCTGCCCCGACGCCTATCAGCTCTCGTCGTGGGCGACAATATCCCGATAGGCGTGCCAAGTGGCGTGGCCGATCAGCGGCAGGGTGATGATCAGGCCGAGATAGAGGGTGACGAGGCCGGCGAGCGTGAAGACCACGATCAGCCCGCCCCAGAGCAGGAGCGGCAGGAGGCTCGCCTGCACCGCCCGAACGCTGGTCGCAATGGCCTCGATGATGTTGGTCTCGGGGCGGTCGAGCAACAGCGGGATCGAGACCACGCTGATGGCGAAGGCGACGAACGCGAAGCCGGCCCCGATGGTCGTGCCGATCACCAGGAACGGCCAAGTGGTCGCAGACAAAAAGGTGGCGACGAACAGGTTGGCGAAGTCCGGCGGCTCCATGCCGAAATAGAGGAAGAAGAGGATCGCCGCCATGCGCGCCCAGAAGATCATCAACAACAGGAGCGCCATCCCCATCAGCGCGATCTGGCTGGTGTTGCGGCGAAAGGCGGCGAGCGCCTGCGGCAGCGTGGTGTCCTTGCCGGCCTCGCTGCGGCGGCTCGCCTCGTAGAGGCCGACGGCGAGGATCGGCCCGACGATCAGAAAACCGGCGACGACCGGCAGCACGAGGTAGGCCATCTCCAGCGCGAACAGGCCCCAGGTGATGACGTAGCCGGTCAGCGCCGCCAGCACCCCGTAGCTGAAGCTGACCCGCGGCGTCTTCAGGCAATCCTGCCAACCCTTGCGCAGCCAGTTCCAGGGTTGGTCGAGCTCCAGCTTGCGAACCTTGATGGTCCGCTGGGCGAAGACCGGTACGACTTCCTCGGCCATCCTTCGGCTCTCCCCTTCGACGTCTCGACGAACCGTCTCGGCGCGACCGCCGAGGTTCACGCCGTCTTGGTGAAATTAGCGCGGCCGTGCAACAGAAATGCCGCGCCCGATCGCGCGGCCGATCATGCCGGCACCGCGACACGTTGCCCGAGAAGACGCCTCGGGGTTGCGAAGTCGCCGCTTTCGTAGTGCAACCGCTGTCGTTTGGGTTTGACATGGATCAATGTCCGTTGATCCTGCCGAGGCCTACCAAGCGCTCGAACGAACGATGATGCGGCGCGCGTCGGCGGCGGCGGAGCGTCAACTGGGAGAACGACATGGCAGCGGTCCTCTCTGCTCCGGCAAGTCGCGTCGACAGCCTCTACGACGAGGAGGTGATCCGCTACTTCGTCATCGCGACCATGTTCTGGGGCGTGGTGGGGATGCTGATGGGCGTGATCATCGCCTTCCAGCTCGCCTATCCCTGGCTCAATCTCGACCTCGAATGGACCAGCTTCGGCCGGCTCCGGCCGATCCACACCTCGGCCGTGATCTTCGCCTTCGGCGGCAACGCGCTGCTCGGCACCTCGCTCTACGTCGTCCAGCGGACCTGCCGGGCCAGCCTGTTCGGCGGCCCGCTGCTCTCGCGCTTCGTCTTCTGGGGCTACCAGATCTTCATCGTGCTCGCCGCCACCGGCTACGCCATGGGCGTCACCCAGAGCCGCGAGTACGCCGAACCCGAATGGTACGTCGACATCTGGCTGACCCTGGTCTGGGTCGCCTACCTCGTGATCTTCATGGGCACGCTGCTGCGGCGCAAGGAGCCGCACATCTACGTCGCCAACTGGTTCTACCTCGCCTTCATCATCACCATCGCGATGCTGCACATCGTCAACAACCTGGCGGTGCCGG
>SLRI01000079.1 GCA_007131045.1 Rhodospirillales bacterium | reverse complement strand
GTCGGCCGTGCCCAGGCTATGCCGCCATAGTCGCCGGGGCGACGTGCCCCGATCGAGCCTCTCCAGTCCACCGCCAACGCCGTCATCGAAGACCGAAAACGCGCACCGAGCGCCACCCTCACGCACGCCCGATCGTGGACGCAAAATTGCCCTCATGAATTAAGCGGGCTAAACGTCGATCGCGCGCCGTGCGGTACGGCATCGACGCCCATGCGGCGCATGACGGCCAGCAGCGCCATGTCGGACAGCTGGCCACCACGTGGCGCCAGGAAAACAGGTCGGTGCCGGCCATGCGTGGCAAGGCCTCGAGGACCGCCAGCGTTTCGGCACTGAGCGGCACCCGGTGTGGTTTGCCGGCCTTCATCCGCTCGGGCGGGATCGTCCAGAGCTTTGCTGCGAGGTCGATCTCCGACCAGCGGGCGCCGCGGGCTTCGCCGCTCCGACAGGCGGTCAAGACGACGAACTCGAGGCACCTCGCCGCCACACCGTCGCGCTGGCGAAGGGCTGCGACGAAGCCCGGCATGTCGTCGATCGGCAGGGCCCGATGGTGCTGGACCTTTTTCAGCTTCGCCTGAAACGCGCCGAACGCCGAATTCCGCTAAGTACCTGAAAGATATGGGAACGAGGGACGAGATGAAATGCGCTGAAACAGAAAGGAAGCGGACCCCATCTCCGCCACGTCGAGGCATTTTTGATCCTGTCCCCGAATTGACCTGGGCAGCGGGCGGCCGTTCACCGCCTGCCGCCGACTTCTTCGATATGCTCGAGCAGGTCGGCCGGGTCGGCGTAGACCCGGTAGGCACTGGCCTTGAAGAGCTCGTCCTCGCCGTAGCCGCCGGAGAGCAGGCCCACGCCGAGCGCCCCGGCGCGCCTGGCCGCCAGCATGTCCCAGACGCTGTCGCCGACCACGCACGCACTCTGGATCGGCTCTCCCAAGGCCTCCGCCGCCGCCAGGAACAGGTCCGGGTCGGGCTTGGCGTGCGCGACCATGTCCCGGGTGATGACCGGCACCTTCGCCCGGTCGACGCCCAGATTGTCGATCACCGGCCCCGCCGTCTCGATCCGTCCGCTGGTCGCGATCGCCCAGGGAATGCCGGCCCCGCTGAGATAGGCCAGAACCTCGCGCGCCCCGGGCAGCGGCCGGATGCGCGCCGAGATCCGGTTGTAGGCCTCGGCATGCCGGGCGCGCAAAAGCTCGATGCGATCGGGCTCGAGGTCGAGCCCGGTCTCGCGCAGCAGCTTGTCGGTAAAGAGCCCGCCCGACATGCCGATCCGCCGGTGCAGCCGCCAGACCGAAAGCGCGATCCCCTCGCTCTCCAGGGCCTCGTGCCAGGCCAGCACGTGCTGGTAGACGCTGTCGACGAGGGTGCCGTCGAGGTCGAACAGAAAGGACGTCTGACGCGCGGACATGGTTGATCTTCCTTCGATTAATGGAGCGCGACGGCAGCATAGAGGCCGGCGGCGGCAAGCGGAAATCCACTCCTCCCGGGCGCTTGCAATCGCCGCGGCACGGCGGCAAAGTCCGGCCGACGATCAAGACCGCTGCCGGCGGACGAATGACGTTCGGGTGGTCGAGAACGGTGCAGGAGAGGCGCGTGCAGGAAGCGGCTGCGGCAGCAATGCCACTGGTCGAGATGGTCGGGCTGGAAAAGCGGTTCGGCGGGGTGCGTGCGCTCAATGGCGCCACGCTCACCATCTACGAGGGCGAGACGCTGGCGCTGGTCGGTGACAACGGCGCCGGCAAGTCGACCCTGGTCAAGGCGCTCTCGGGTGTCCAGCCCCCGGACGGCGGCGAGATCCGCCTGAAGGGCCAGCCGGTCACCATCCCCTCGACCCGCGACGCCGGGGCGCTCGGCATCGAGGTGGTCTATCAGGACCTGGCGCTGGCCAACTCGCTCGACGTCCCGGGCAACGTCTTCTTGGGCGACGAGCTGACCCGGACCAGGTGGGGCTGGTTCTCGGTCCCGGACGACAGGCGGATGCTGCAGGAGACCGAGGCGACGCTCGAGCGGCTGCGCATCCGCATCCCCGACCCGCGCCGGCCCGTGGGCACGCTCTCGGGCGGCCAGCGCCAGGCGGTGGCCATCGGCCGGGCGATCAGGAAGCCCGACATCACGCTGCTCGTCCTCGACGAGCCGACCGCCGCCCTCGGTGTCGAGGAGGTCAAGAAGGTGCTGGGCCTGATCGGCACGCTCAAGAGCCAGGGCCAGTCGATGCTGGTGATCAGCCACGACCTCGAGCACGTCTTTCAGATCTCCGACCGCATCGCGGTGATGCGCTCGGGCCGGGTGCAGGGCGTGGTCACCACGAAGGACGTGACCAAGACCGACGTGGTGCGGCTGATCGTCGGCGATATCGGCACAGGAGTGGCGGCATGAGCGCCGGGGTGGAAACGACCACCGAGCAGGACCGCCCGGCAGGCTGGCTGGCCGCCGCCTGGTACAAGATCACCGGGCTCCCCTTCCTCAACACGCTGATCGCCATCGTCCTGCTCTACGCGATCATCACCTTCATCACCGGCGACACCTTCAACACGCCGCAGAACCAGATCACCATCATGCGGGCGGCCGCGGTCTTCTTGATCCTCGCGGTCGGCCAGACCCTGGTGATGAACACCGGCGGGATCGACATCTCCACGGGCTCGATGGTCGGCGTCGTGGCCTGCCTGATCGGCACCGGCATGGCCGCGGGCTGGATCCCGGCCATCCTGGCGATCCCGGCGGCGATCCTCCTGGGCGCTCTCTTGGGCGCCTTCAACGGCTTCAACGTCACGGTCCTCGGCGTGCCGCCGCTGCTCGCCACACTCGGCACGTTCGTCGCCTATCGCGGCTTCGCCCAGCACTACATGGGTGCGAACATGGTCTCGACCATGCCGGACCTGATCGTCGGCATCGGCCGCAACTTCTTCCTGGGATTGCCGGTCGCGGTCTGGATCGCACTCCTGGTCGCCGCCATGGGCTGGTTCCTCTTGGCCAAGACCACCTACGGCCGCTGGCTCACCGCGATCGGCAGCAACCCCCGGGCCGCCGAGGCCACCCGGATCAACGTCAAGGCCGTGGTCGCCAGCACCTACGTCATCCAGGGGGCCCTGGCTGGGCTCGCTGCCCTCGTCCTGATGGGCCGGCTCGCCAGCGCGTCTTCGGCCATGGGCGAGGGCCTCGAGCTGCACATCATCGCGGCCGTGGTGCTCGGCGGCACCTTCCTCTTCGGCGGCCGCAGCACCATGGTCGGCACCGTCCTCGGCGTCTACCTGATCGGCATGCTGGAGAACGGCCTGATCCAGACCGGTGCCGGCTTCTTCATCCAGCGGATCATCCTCGGCCTCTTGATCATCGCCGCCGTGGCGCTGCAGCTGAGGCGGCGCTAGGGCAAGAACGAAACCAACAGGGAGTAGAGACATGCACAGACGCCAGCTTTTCGGCACCAGCCTCGCGGTGCTGGCCATGATCGGGCTCGCCGCCCCGGCGCTGGCCGACAGCCACCCGGTGCGTATCGGCTTCGTTTCGCACCAGCACGACATCACCGACCTCTTCGGCCAGCTCGAGATCGGCTTTCGCGAGGCGCTGGACGAAGCCGGGCTCGAGTACGAGCTGTTCCAGGCCGCCCCCACCGCGTCGAACCGCCACGACGAGATGCTCAACATCCTCGAGAACATGGCGAACCTCAACCTCGACTACCTGCTGTTCGGGCCGAGCTCGCTCGAGCAGAACACCACGGGCCTGGTCACCGTGGCCGATGCCGGGGTCAAGATCCTGATGGTCGACTACGAGCCGGGCGAGGACGAGAGCTTCCCGTTCGAGGACGCGGTGCTCAACTGGTCGGTCTACAACCACTACCAGATGGGCGTCACCACCGGCGAGTGGATCG
>SLRI01000293.1 GCA_007131045.1 Rhodospirillales bacterium | reverse complement strand
TGCCGCCACCGAAGCCGGGTGGGCGGTCGCGGACGACGAACTTGCGGGAGGTGCTGAACGCGATTCTCTACGTGCTGCGGACGGGTTGCCAGTGGCGAATGCTGCCGACCGATTTCCCGCCTTATTCGACGGTCTACGGGTATTTTCGCCAGTTCTGGCAACTCGGCATCTGGACGCGGATCTGGGCAGCGCTGCTGATGGAGGGGCGCGAGCAGGCCGGCAAGGAAGCCTCGCCGAGCGCCGCGATCGTCGACAGCCAAAGCGTCAAAACGACGGAATCCGGCGGAATCAGGGGCTTCGATGCGGGCAAGAAAGTCACGGGGCGCAAGCGTCATCTGCTCACCGATACGCTGGGCCTGCCGCTGGTCATCACCGTTCACCGCGCCGGCATCCAGGACCGCGACGGCTTCGGGCTGGTTGTCGACAAGGTGAAGCGGCGGTTCCCGTGGCTCGAGATCGTGTTCGCCGATACCGGCTACAACGCTATCCAAAGTGAATGCGCAGCTGCGCAAAACAGGCTCCGGCTGGAGATCGTCAAGCGTCCGCGCGATGCCAAGGGCTTCCACCTCTTGCCGCGGCGTTGGGTGATCGAGCGTACCTTCGCCTGGCTCGGCCGCAACCGACGCTTGGCCAAGGATTTCGAGCGACTGATCGAAACAGCCACCGCCATGCTCGTCATCGCAACCGTCCAGCTCCTCGTCAGGCGTCTCGCAAGCCGTTGACACTCAGGCAGAACTTTTCAAACGGGCTCTGATCCGCCGGCATCAATCCAACGTAGCGATCTGCTTGTCTCGGCGGGCAGCAGACGTGCCCACTGGCACCACTACTAAAGTCCGGTGGGGCCTGGGGAGGCGCTGGCTTCCCTCGACCGCTGCCTCACCGTTATCCGGAAGGGAAGGTCTGGCGCTGGCGGTGCTGATGAACGCCGCGGTGCCGCTGATCGGGCTCTGGCGGACGATGATGCTCCTGCCCGTGGCGATCCCGCAGAGCGTCTCGACTGGGTCGAGAAGGGCGAGGTGCCGATGGCGACCATTGTCATCATTTTGTCATTTACTTTTTTCTCGGCAACCTCTAGTGTTTTCATAGCCATAAGTGGCGAAACTCACAGTTTGATCGTCGGTCGAGCAAACAAAGAACCGGAATCAGGGAAGAAGTGCGATGCTGGAACAACACAAGCCCATCGAAGCCGAAATGGAGCACGAGGTCGAGGAGCATGGCGACGAACTGCCCTCAAACTTCTCCGACAATGCCACCTTCACCCAGATCGCCGAGGCCCGCTACGGCCGCCGCGGTGTCCTGAAGGGCGGCCTGGCTGCCGCCGTCACCAGCCTCATGGGAACGTCATTCCTTGCCGGGCCGAGTGCGGCGCTGGCCAAGGACGGCCCGGAGATCGGCTTTCAGCCGGTCCCGACGGCCATGAACGACCTGATCACCGTGCCCGAGGGCTATACGGCCAAGGTGATCCTCGGCTACGGCACGCCCATCAGCGGCCACATGCCGGCCTACTCGCTCGACAATACGGGCGAGGAGCAGGGCATGCAGATCGGCTCGCATCATGACGGGATGCATTTCTTCCCGATCGACGGCGAGGATCCCTACGAGGGCAGTTCGACCGACGGGCTGCTCGTCATGAACCACGAGTATATCGAGCCACGATTGATGCACCGCGCCTCGGTCGGCCAGGCGCACGATTCGCGTGCGGTGCCCATGAACGAGGACGGCAGCCGCGATCCCGACCAAGTCTTGAAGGAGATCAACGCGCACGGGGTGAGCATCACCCGCATCGCCAGGAACGACGCCGGCGATTGGGAGGTCGTCCAGGACGAGCGCAACCGCAGGGTCACCGCGGCGACCCCGATGGAGATCCGCGGTCCGGTGCGCGGCTCCGATCTGGTCAAGACCAAGTACAGCCCCGACGGCCATGCGACCCGCGGCATTATCAATCAGTGCGCGCATGGGGTCACCCCATGGGGTACCTATCTGACGTCCGAGGAGAACTGGGCCGGCTATTTCGTCAATAACGACAAGGAAAACGACGAGCCGAAGCGGCCGCGTGAGCATGCCCGCTACGGCGTGCCGACGACTAAATCCCGCTACGGTTGGGAATTGGCCGCGGGCGGTGACGACGAGTACGTCCGCTTCGACGTCTCGAGCACCGGCGCGGATGCCACCGAGGACTACCGCAACGAGCCCAACGGCTTCGGCTGGATCACCGAGATCGATCCCTGGGATCCGGCGAGCACGCCCAAGAAGCACAGCTGGCTCGGCCGCTTCGCCCACGAGAGGGTGGTCTTCGCCCCGGCCGTCCCGGGCCAGAAGCTGGTCGGTTACTCGGGCGACGACGCGCGCGGCGAATACATCTACAAGTTCGTCAGCGCCGAGCCCTACGACCCCGCGACCGCCGGCAGTCATCTCTTGGAGGACGGCCGGCTCTATGTCGCTCGGTTCGACGCCGACGGCAGCGGCGAGTGGCTGCCGCTGGTCCACGGCGAGCAGGGCCTCACCGCCGCCAACGGCTTTGCCGATCAGGCGGAAGTCCTGGTCAACACGCGACTCGCCGCGGACCATGTGGGTGCCACCAAGATGGACCGCCCGGAATGGGGGGCGGTCGATCCCTCCAACGGTGACGTCTATTTCACGCTCAGCAACAACGCGGATCGCACGCTGGCCGAGGTCGACGCCGCCAACCCCCGTGCCGAGAACCTGTTCGGCCAGATCATCCGCTGGTCGGAGATCGGCGATCAGGCGGCGACGCGGTTCGCCTGGGACCTCTTCGCCATCGGCGGGCCCGAGACCAACAGCCTGAATGCCCGGGGCGAGCCCTTGGACGACGACAGCCTCTTCGCCTGCCCGGACGGGCTCTGGTTCGACGCCGACAGCCGCTTGTGGATCCAGACCGACATCGGCGAGAGTGCCCAGAACAAGGGCCCGCTCGAGGTCTTCGGCAACAACGCCATGCTCTGCGCCAACCCGGTGACCGGCGAGATCCGGCGGTTCCTGACGGGGCCGATGGGGCAAGAGATAACGGGCGTGATCACCACCCCGGACCAACGGACGATGTTCATCAACGTCCAGCACCCGGGTGCGACGACCTCGGCCGAGCAGTGGGCCGCGAGCGAGATCACCAGCCACTGGCCGGACGGCGGCGACGCCTATCCGCGCTCGGCCACGGTGGTCATCACCAAGGACGACGGCGGTGTGATCGGCACCTGATCGCCGCCCGAGCCCTTTTCACCATCGAGCGTGGAGGCGGCGGGTCTGACCCGCCGCCTTCGTCTCGGTCAGGTTCTCGGCCGCTGGTCGCCTTACCCACTCGCACCACCCCCAAAAGACCGGAGGGGCCTGGGGAGGCGCTGCCTTCCCAGACTCTTCCACTTCTCGCCCCCGGGCTCACTCCGTCGTCGACTGCTCGTCGCGTGGGGTGTGGTAGGCTCGGAGGTGTCCGATGGTCCAGGCGGCTTCGCGCCAGGATTCGATGTCGAGGGTGATGAGGGCGAGGGCGGCGGTGGGGAATTTGCTTTCGATACTGATTTTCTGGGCCTTGTCGCCGTAGCCGGCGAGGCGGGAGACGAAGGTTTGCAGGCCGGGGTTGTGGCCGACGATCATCATGCGGTGGGCCTCGTCGGGTTGGCGGCGGACGATGTCGAGGATGCGGCTGGGGGCTGCGAGGTAGAGGGTTGCGAGGTCGGTTTTCGGGATCTCGGGGGTTTCGGGCCAGTTCTGGCGGGCGAGATCCAGGGTCTCTTGCGCGCGGGTGGCGGTCGAGCAGAGGATGCGGTCGGGCAGCCAGCCCTGTTCGGCGATCAGCCTGCCCATCTTCTCGGCGGCGGCGATGCCGCGCGGGGCCAGGCCGCGGTCGTGGTCGTCGATCTCCGG
>SLRI01000146.1 GCA_007131045.1 Rhodospirillales bacterium | reverse complement strand
GCCTTGGCCTCGGCGGCGAAGTCGACGGCGCCCGGGCAGTCGAGGATGGTGAAGCGGTGGGCTTCGTCGCTGCCCTGGTGGGTGAACGAGGCGGCGGAGAGCTCGGTCGACATCTGCCGGGCCCGGGCCTCGGCCGAGGCGTCGCCCACGGTGTTGCCGTCGGTGGTCTTGCCCTTGCGCTGGATGGCGCCCGTGACGAACAGCAGGCTTTCCATCAAGGTGGTCTTGCCGGTGCCGCCCGGTCCGACCAGCGCGACGTTCCGGATCTGTCCTACAGTGCCCATGTCAGCCCCCTGTTTGCTGCGTTTTCCGCCTGCCGCCCCGCTCTCGTGGCGGGCCCTGCGGCTAGCCCGACAGTTTGCCGCCGTGCCGATCGAAGGCAACCGAAATCATGAAGCGGTCGAGCGGTGGTCGGCGGCGGCGGCGCTTCGGAGTGCCGCATCCGGCATTGCTTAGTTCTGTCGTTTGGGTGAAACTGCCCTTAACGTTGTTGGCGTTCCGCCCTGCGGGTAAGGCCGGTGTAAACGCGCTGCCGCGAGCAACGTGAGGCAACACGGGCCTGGACCGGGACGATCCGGCCGGCCGACGAAGGGATGGCAGCATGCACTGCTCTGACCTCGAGCGGTACCTCGAGGCGTGTTTGGACGGACAGCTGGGCGACGCCCGGCGCCGGGCATTGCAGGACCATTTGCGGCTGTGCCGCGGCTGCGCCGAGCGGGTCGACGGGCTGCGCCAGTTCGAGGCGGATCTGCAGCGGCGGCTGCGGGCGATGCGGCACGAGGCCTCGCTCTGGCAGCCTCTCGGGCTCGAGGTGGTCGAGGGCGGTGCGGCGCCGAGCGGCCTGCCGCCGCGTGTCGTGGCGGTGGCCGAGGAGGCGGCAGCGGCGCCGATACGCCGGCGCCATCGGCTGCGGCTGGAGCCGCCGGCAGCGGCACCTGCGGCACCGAAGCCCAGGCGGCGGCTGCAGCGCCTGGCCGGCGTGGCGCTCCTGGCAGCGGCAGTGGGTGCGCTTGCCGATGTCGCGATCCGCGGTCTCGGCTGGATCGGCAGCGATCAGCGCGTCGCGGTCTATCGGGCCTATCTCGACGGCTCGGCCCCGCTCGATCTGCACACCGAGGAGCCGGCGCTGCTGTCGGCCTGGTTCGCCGATCAGCTGGGCGCGCCGGTCGACCTGCCGGCGCTGTCCGGCGATTTCGCGCTGGTCGGCGGCAAGATCGACGAGACCGGGCTCGGGGCTGGCACCGCGCTCGCCGTCTATGCGAGCGAGGCGGGTGCGGCGCTCTTGACGATCGAGGCCGTTGCCGAGCCCATGACCAGCGAGCCGACGCTCGCGGTCGACAAGGGGCTGACCCGGTTCGACTGGCAGCAGGGTGCCCACGCCTATTCGTTGATCAGCGCCTTGCCGCCGGACAAGCTCGCGGTTTTCGCCGCCGACTGATCGCCGGGCGCGTCATCGGCTGGGGCCTCGACCGGCCGATCGCCGTCCAGCAGCGCGTCGATCTCGGCCACCGCCCGGTCGACGGTGCTGCGGCGCAGGCCGTAGAGCTTGCGCAACTCGTCGAGAGTCTCCTCCAGCCGTCGCTCGGTCCGCCCGGCGCGCTCGGCGTAGCGCGCCCAGGCGCCGCGGAAGCCGGCCATCGCGGCGGCGAGCTCGCGCCCGGCCGAGGCGAGCCGCGCCTCACCGTCGAGCAACCGCAGGCTGCGCAAGAGCGCGAAGAGGGTGCTCGGGCCGACCACCGCGACGTTCTGCCGCAAGCCTTGCTCGACGATGTCCGGGGCGAGCTCGAGGATGGTCACCAGCAGCGCATCCGACGGCACGAACAGAAGTGCGAAATCGACGGTGCCCAGCGCCGGGTCGGCATAGGCCCGGGCGGCGACATCGCCGATGTGCTGGCGGACGTCCTTGACGAACTGGGCCTCCTGGCGCTGGCGGGTTTCGTCGTCCTGGGCCTCGACCGCGCGGCGGTGGTTGTCGAGCGGGAACTTGACGTCCATGGCGAGCTTCTTGCCCTGGCCGAGAGTCAGGACGAAGTCGGGGCGGCGCTCGCTGTCGAGGGCGCTCTGCCGCTCGTAGTGGAGGCCGCGGCTGAGGCCGATCAGCTTCAAGACGTCTTCGGCCAGCTGCTCGCCGAACTGGCCGCGCAGCCGGGCACCGCTCAGGCTGCGGGCCAGCTGCTGCGTGGTCCGGCCCAGCGCCTTGGCGGAATCACCGGCGATCTCGAGCTGACTGGCGAGCGCCTGGAACTTGCCGGTGCGATCGCGCTCGAGCTCGCGGATCAGTGCCTGGGTGCGCTCGAGCTGGGCCAGCATGGTGCCGATCCTTGCACTCAGCTCCGAGCGCTCGCTGTCGAGGGTCTGGCCCAGCGCCCGGCGTTCGCCGGCGAGCTGGGCTTGCGCCAGGCGCAGCACGTCGTCGCGGGTCTGCCCCTGGGCCTCGCGGCTGATGTCGTGGAAGGCGAGCTTGACGCCGTCGAGCAGCGCGTCGGTCTCGGCCTCGTGGCGGCGCTCGGCCTCGCTCATCACCGCCATCAGGCGCCGGGCCTGGCTGCGGCCGAAGAGGGCGGTGGCGGCGATGCCGAGGACGAGGCCCGAGAGGAAGGCCGCCGCGAGCCAGGGCATGAGCGCGGCATCGCCGGTCACGTCGCGCTGACCCGGGATCGCTCGAGGTTGACAAGTCGTTCCGGCCTTTGAACTGTCATCGCCAACCGATCCGGATCAAAAGAGGAGTGCACCCATGCCGCGCCGGTCTCTGTTTCCCCGGTCTGCATTTCCAAGGCCGATGCTGAATCGTCGCCGCCTGCTCGGTGGCGGCCTCGCGGTCGCCGCCGTTGCCGGCGCCGCCCCTGGCCTGCTGAACGCCCAGGCCCGGCAAGTCAATGTTTTCAACTGGGACACCTATATCGGCCCCGACACGGTGCGCGACTTTCAGCAGGCCACCGGGATCACTGTCCGCTACGATCTCTTCGCCAGCAACGACGAGCTGTTCGGCCGGCTGCGCGAGGGCAATCCCGGCTACGACGTCATCTATCCGACCAACCAGTATGTCGAGCGGATGGTCGCCGCCGACATGCTGGTCCCGCTCGATCATGCGAAAATCCCCAACATCGACAACCTCGACCCCTATTTCATGGCGGCCGACTTCGACCCGGGCCGGCAGCACAGCCTCTCCTATTTCTGGGGGACGATGGGCATCGGCTACCGCAAGAGCGTGGCCAGCCCGACCAGCTGGGCGGCGCTGATCGATTCGGACGAGTATTCGGGGCGGACCTCGCTGCTCGACGACAACAGCATCGTCCGCATGGCGCTGATCTATCTCGGCTACTCCCTCAACACGCAGGATCCGGCCGAGATCGAAGAGGCGGTGCAGCTGCTGATCCGCGCCAAGCCGCACATCAAGACCTTCGCGCCGGATACCGGCCAGGACCTCCTGATCGCCGGCGAGGTCGATCTCTGCATGGAGTGGAACGGCGACATCCTGCAGGTGATGGAGGAGGACGACGACCTCAGCTACGTGGTGCCGGAGGAGGGCGGCCTGCTCTGGGAGGACGCGATGGCGATCGTCCGGGACGCGCCCAATGTCGACGAGGCGCACGAATGGATCAACTTCATCCTCGACGCCGAGGTGCATGCGGCGATCGCCAGCTACATCAAATACGCCCTGCCCAACCGCGCGGCCAAGGAATTGATCTCCGAAGAGGATCGGCAGAATCCCGCGATCTACCCGCCCGACGAAATCCTCGAAAAGCTGCAGACCCAGGTCTACCAGGGCGAGGAAGTCGAAAGCCTCTACGAGAACGCGACGACCCGGGTCTTGGCCGCCTGAGGCGGTGCGAGGGGAAGAAGAGCGGGGAGGCAGCGCCTCCCCGAGCCCCTCCGTT
>SLRI01000397.1 GCA_007131045.1 Rhodospirillales bacterium | reverse complement strand
GCTGCCGCCGGATCCGGTCGATCAGGGTGAAGAACTCGGCCTGGCCCAGATGATCCACACCCTGCGCCGGCTCGTCGAGCACCAGAAGGCCGGGATCCCGCAAGAGGGCGCGGGCGAGCAGGACCCGCTGGAACTCGCCGCCGGAGAGTGCCTGCATGGCGCGGCGTTCGAGGCCGGTCGCACCGACCATGGCGAGGGCTTCGGCCTTCTCGGCCTTGTTGTGCCGTACCGGCAGGTCGAGAAAGCGGCCGACGGCGAGCGGCAGGGTCGGGTCGATCGCGAGGCGCTGCGGCACGTAGGAGAAGGTGAGGCCGGGAGCACGGCGGATCCGCCCCGAGGTGGGCTTCAAGATGCCCAGCACCAGCTTGACCAGGGTCGACTTGCCGGCCCCGTTGGGGCCGATCAGGCTGACGATCTCGCCCGGCTCGATGGTAAGGTCGACCCGGTCGAGGGCGAGATGCTCGCCCAGGCGCATCGAGACCGCGTCGACCGTGACCAGCGGTTCGGTCATGCGTCGGCTCGGCAATCGGCGCAGCGGCCGCGGACCTCGAGGACCACGCTCTCGATCGCGAAGTCGAGCCCGGCCGCGGTCTCCTCCAGCCGCGGGTCGGCGGCCTTGCGCGCCACCTCGACGGCATTGCCGCAGTGCCGGCAGATGAAGAGCTCGGCGGCATGCGGCCGGGCGGTGTCGGAGCAGGCGACGAAGCCGTTCACACTCAAGACCTTGTGGACGAGGCCCTGGTCCAAGAGGAAATCGAGCGAGCGGTAGACGGTGGGTGGTGCCACCCGGCCGCGCTCCTCGGCGAGGATCTCCAAGACGTCGTAGGCGCCGAGGGGCCGGTCGGCCTCGAGCACGATCTCGAGCACCCGGCGGCGGAGCGGGGTCAGGCTCTGGCCGCGGGCCCGACAGAGCTCGGCGGCCTGGTCGAGGCGGCGGTCGAGGCCGCGATCGGGGCCACGGTCCGGGCCACGGTCCGGGGTTGGGGTCACGGGTATCGCTCCTCCGGCAGCGCGAACGATTCGTTGATACAAGGTGACATCGGCGTTGCAAGCCCGGGTCATTCTCGATACTTTATAACATGTCATATGGGGACGACAGGGCGGCGCCACCAGCCGTCACCCGGTCGTTCCTCTGCACCAAAGCACGACCACGGAGGACAAGATGCGCCGATCGGCCCTACTCGGCACCGTTTTTCTCGCCAGTTTCACGTTGACCATGGCCGAGGCCGGGGAGGCGCCCGACGTCGTCGCCTCGATCTTGCCGATCGGCAGCATCGCCGCTGCGGTTATGGAGGGCGTTGGCGAGCCCGTGGTGCTGCTCGAGCCCGGCGCCTCGCCGCACGCCTACAGCCTGCGCCCGACCCAGGCCCAGGCGCTCAACGATGCCGATGTGATCTTCTGGGTCGGCCCCGACCTCGAAGCCTTTCTGACCCGGCCGCTCGCCGCACTCGGCGGCAATGCGCGACAGGTCGAGCTGGCCGCGCTGGGCGAGATCGAGCTCCTGCCCTACCGCGAGGGGGCGATGTTCGACGACCATGGCCACGATCACGGCGATCATGCCCATGCCCGAGACGATCACGGGCACGACGATCACGGGCACGCGCACGACGATCATGGTCACGAGCACGACGATCACGGGCACGACCATGACGACCACGGCCATGACCACGACGATCATGGCCACGCGCACGACGATCATGGTCATGACCACGACGATCACGCGCATGATGACCACGCCCACCAGCATGGCGAGATGGATGCGCATATCTGGCTGTCGCCGGCCAATGCGCGGATCATCGCCGACGCCATGGCTTCGACCCTCGCCGATGTCGATCCCGACCATGCCGAGCAATACGCCGCCAATGCCGAACGCTTCGCCGAGCGGGTCGACGCGGTCGAGGCGGAGATCGAGGCGATCCTGGAGCCGGTGCGCGGCCGGCCGTTCATCGTCTTCCACGATGCCTACCACTATTTCGAGCGCGACTTCGACTTTTACGCCGCAGGGG
Source organism: Rhodospirillales bacterium (assembly GCA_007131045.1). Lineage (GTDB taxonomy): Bacteria > Pseudomonadota > Alphaproteobacteria > Geminicoccales > Geminicoccaceae > SLRI01. The sequence continues at coordinate 1,874 of SLRI01000397.1, read as the reverse complement.
CGATCCATCTGAACCCGGAGGTGCCGCCGGGCGCCGCCCGGGTGGCCGAGATCCAGGCGCGGATCGGCGCGCTCGACGCGGCTTGTGTCTTCGCCGAGCCGCAATTTCAGCCCAGGGTCGTGCAGACGGTGATCGAGGGCAGCGATGCCGAGACCGGGGTGCTCGACCCGCTCGGCACCGAGATCAGCCTGGGGCCCGACGGCTACCCCGAGCTGCTCCTCGCTCTCGCCAACAGCCTCGCCGACTGCCTCGCCGACTAGAGGGCGGGCTCGATCACCCGGCGGCTGGCCGCGTCGACCTCGGGCGCGCGGCCACCCCAGTGGCTGAAGCCCGGGACGGCCTGGTGCAGCAGCATGCCGAGGCCGTCGACCGTGGCGTGGCCGCGCGCCGCTGCCGCCGCCAAGAGTGGTGTGGTCAGCGGCGCATAGACGATGTCGGCGACGATCGCCGCCTGCGGCAGACGGTCGAGGGCGAGGTCGAGCGGCGGCTGCCCGGTCATGCCGAGGCTCGAGGTGTTGACGAGAAGGTCGACACCATCGAGCGCTCGGTGTCGATCGGCCCAGTCGACGGAAGCTGTTCGGCAAGCCTGCGCATCGAGGCGGGCGAGCAGGGTTTCGGCCCGTGCCCGGGTGCGGTTGACGAGGCAGAGCTCGGCTATGCCGGCCCGGATGAAGGTGGCGGCCAGGGCCCTGGCAGCACCGCCGGCGCCGATCAGGGCGACCTTTTGCACCCGCTGGCGCCAGTCGGGCACCGTGGCCGAGAGATGCGCCAGAAAGCCGATGCCGTCGGTGTTGAGGCCCATCTTGCGGCCGGCCGCATCGATCAGGATGGTGTTGACGGCCCCGATCTCGGCGGCGAGCGGATCGAGCTCGTCGACCAGGGTCTGGACGGTTTCCTTGTGCGGGAGGGTGACGTTGACGCCCAAGAATCCCATTTTGGGCAGGGCATCGAGCACCTGGGCGAGGTCGTCGGCTGCCACGGCCAGCGGTATGTAGGCGCCGTCGATCTGGTAGCGCTCGAACCAGAAATTGTGCAGAAGCGGTGACCTCGAGTGGCCGATCGGCCAGCCGAGCACGCCGGCGAGCCGCGCCCTGCCGCTGATCGTCACCATGGCCGCACGGCCGTTCGATTTTCGGGGCTTCGGATCGTCTGATGCAGCATCTGGTGAACGCCTTCTGGCGGACGGTCTATCGGCTGGGCTATCCCTGTGCCGTCGTGGTTTGGCGGCTGACGAAAAAGGCCGGCAAGGGCGCCACCATCGCCGTCTGGCACGACGGGCGGCTGCTCTGCGTGCGCGAGTCGTACCGGCCGGGACTGGGCCTTCCGGGGGGCGGGCTCCTGCCCGGCGAGACGGACGAGGCGGCGGCGCGGCGGGAGCTGTTCGAGGAGGTCGGGCTCGATCTCGAGCCGGCGCTCTTTCGCCGGCGGCGGGCGCTCGACTACGATTCCGACGGGCGGTTGATCGAGGACGTGCTGTTCGAGGTCGAGCTCGCCGCACCGCGACCGCTCCGAATCGATCAGCGCGAGATCGTCTGGGCGGGTTTTCTGACCCCCGACGAGATCCGCCGGGGCGAGATGCAGAAGGGTGTTCGGCTCTATCTCGAGGCGTGTGATGAACGCCGGCCGGCGCTGGTTTGAGCCCGGCATCATGACGCCGGTTGCGGCTCCAGCGGCTCCGGCAGCGTCGCCCACGAGGTATCGATCGCGGGATCGCCGGTCGCCAGCATCATCATCAAGAGCCGGGTCGGCCGGTCGAGCACGGTGATCGGCAGATGCCAGACAGAGCGGCTGTAGCAGAAGCCCACCGGGCTCGCCGCGACGAAGCCCCGAAGGGTCGAGAGATCCGGGCCGCCACCCGCCGCTGGCAGGCATGC
>SLRI01000313.1 GCA_007131045.1 Rhodospirillales bacterium | reverse complement strand
GGCTCACGACTGCTCGGCCGCGCTGCCGACCCGGACCCGGGGGTCGAGCAGCGCATAGAGGATGTCGAGGACGAAGACGGTGAGCGCCAGAAGATAGGCGAAGATCACGACCGAGCCGATGATCACCGGCGTATCGCGAAAGCCGATCGCCTGGAACAAGAGCGAGCCGAGGCCCGGCCAGTTGAACACCTGCTCGAGGATGATGGCGCCGCTCCAGAGGCCGATCAGCATCAAGGCGAAGCTGGTGATGATCGGCGAGAGGGTCGGGCGCAGGATGTAGCGGCGCTCGATCATCCGCGGCGGCAGGCCCTTGGCCCGCGCCATCTCGACATAGTCCTCGCTGGAGTGGATGAGGAAGAAGGTCCGCCACGAATAGATCGAGACGAAGATCGACGAGATGAACATGGCGGCGACCGGCAGCACCATGTGGCGCAGCACGCTCAGCGCATAGACGAAGGGGTTCTCGGGCGGCGGCACCATGACCATGCCGCCCGACGGCAAGAGCGGAATCAAGAAGGCGAAGATCAGGATCAGGAAGATGCCGTAGAACCAGCCGGGTGCGGCCGAGCTCGGCGCCAAGGCGATCACCGCGCGATCGAGCTTGCTGCCGTATTGCCGAGAGAGCGAAAGGGCGATGAACACGGAGACGAAGAAGACCAGCACGTTGGCGGTGCCGAACAGCAGCAGCGTCGCCGGCAGGCGCTCGACGATGATCGAATAGACGTCGCGCGCGCCGGCGTCGCTGTGCATCTGCTCGGCCCGGCCGAGGTCCAGCACGATGGCCCTTCTCAGATAATCGATGCTGCGCAGGATGAAGGGCTGGTCGAGCCGCAAACGCTCGACGTCGAGCTGCACCTGGCGCTCGATCAGCCGGTCGCGCTCTTCGGCCGGAAGATCGAAGAAGGCGGGATCGGCGCGCACCATCTCGGTCGCCTGGGCGCGCAGCTGCACCATGCGCAGCTCGTCGACCTGGCCGCCCATGTTGGCGATGACGATGGTGAGATAGACGCCGATGATCACGGTGACGAACAGGGCAAAGAGCCGCTTGGCGGTGAACCAGGCGAGGCGGCGGGCGTCCTGCAGCCAGCCGCTGCGGCTCGAGGGGTCGGCAAGGCCGGTGCGCGCCTCGGTCGTCACCGGGCCGCCTCCAGCACCGGGCTGCCGGGCGGCACGGTGGCGAAGGCGTGCGAGGCGAAGACAGGCATCGCCACCCGCCTGGAGGTGACCACCACCTCGAGGCTGTTGGCGCCGGTGCCGAGATCCTCGAGCTCGTCCGGCGTCAGCCGTATGGTCCAGCGCGACCCCGCGGCCGGCTCGGGGTCGCCCTGGAGCGCCAGCTCGCCGCTGCCGTCGAACAAGAGGAAGGTCACCTCCTCCAGCGCCTCCTCGGGATAGGGCTCGCCCTGGAAGGTGACGGCGAGCTCGAACTCGGCGGTCTCGTCGAGCCGGACCATCATCGGCCCGTCGAGCTCGAGCGCCGGGATTTCGGCCACGGCGAAGCGCAGCCACTTGTCGGCCGGGTCGGTGAAACCCTCGAACCGGCGGAGCACCACGCTGCCGGCCACCGGATGCACCGAGTGCAGGTAGTAGGCACCGTCGCCGACCCAGAAATGCCGCCGCTCGGCCCGCCACTCGGCGAGTGCCGCGTAGCGCGCCTCGGCCTCGCCCTCGCGCAGGAGATCGCCGAGCAGGCTCTCGTAGGGCACGAATGCCTGGGCCCGTGCCGCTTCGAGATGGTCGTCGAGGATCGGCAGGCTCGGGCCTGCCACCAGGCTCATCCAGTCGACCTGCTGGCGGTCCGCCTTGTTGGAGGAGAAGGCGAGATCGCCCGCGCGCTCGGCCAGGATGCCCAGCGCCATGGTATGCCAGGGCTGGGTGCCGGGGGTGCGCGAGGCCACGATGAACTCGGCGTCGGGAAAGATCTGGTCGCTGTAGATCTCGATGGTGAGCGGGTCGGTATCGACAATGCGCCAGCCGCGGAAATGGCGCTGGAAGACCTCGAAGCTCGGCAGGTGCGCCGGATCGAACAGGCGGCTCCCCTCGTCGGCGCGCTCGAAGAGGACGATCCAGGGCAGCACGATGTCGGCGAGTGAGACCTGCGAGCCGTCGTGCCAGCGCCGCTCGAGGTAGCCCGGCTCGTACTCGACGATGCTGCGGGTGCGGGCAGTGATGCCCTCGGGGTATTCCTCGCCCACGGTGCGGAATCGCCCGGCGTCGTTGTCCCAGGCGATCCATGCGTCGTTCGGCACGACGATCTCGGGCGCCGTCTCGAGGCTCAGCCAGTCGAGCGAGCGGACGACCGGCACGCCGTCTTCGACCGTAACCGCAGCCTGGGCGAGGCGCTGCGGGTGGAAGAGCCCGGTGAACGGGTCCGGCAGCGCCTCGGTGTCGTTCAAGGCGCGGATGATCATGTTGTCGTAGGCCCAGTTGGTGCCGGCGACCGGGTTCCAGGGTTGCGTGAGCAGGCTCGGCACCGCCACCACCATCGAGCCGCCGACCCGGTCGCGAAAGCGCAGCGTATAGGGCCAGAGCCAGGAGGCGGCGACGCCGCCGGCGATGTCGGCCGCGACCTCGACGTCGGCCGCGCGCGGCACGACGTTGATCTGGTCGACCAGCCAGATGCGCGCCGAATCCTCGAGCGCCAGCTCGATGCCGCGGGCCATGAGATCCTGCCGCTCGTCCCAGGTCGCATAGTCCCGCCGCTGCAGCCGATCAGCGATCTCGTCCAGCTCTTCCACCGGCTGGTAGGCCTGCCAAAGCGGCTCCGGCCGGCCGCGGGAGGTGTAGTAGAAGCTGAGATTGCCCGAGAGGTCGCGCTGGATCAGGGTCGAGATCCAGCTGCCGGTATAGACGTGCCAACGGCCGGCATGCGGATCGCCGGCAATCCAGATGCGCGACGCCTCCTCGGCCGTGCGGTACTGGCGTTCGACCAGAAAGCCCTGGTCCTCGAGCAGGTTGGCGGCATAGTCGCCGACCTGCCGGCGCTCGTCCTCGCTGCGGATCAAAACGGAAACGCGTACCGGCCGCCCCTCGTAGGTCCAGCGTCCGGCCTCGCGGCTCGCACCCAGGCGTTCCATCTCCTCGGTGATGACCGCCGCGGCACGCGCCGGCGCGTGCTGGTAGCGCAGCTCCAGCGCGCGGGCGACGTCGGCGAGCCGCGCATAGTCGGGAAAGACGGTGTTGAGCGGCAGCGTCCGGGGCGTGGCGAGGCCGCCGAAGATCTCCTCGGCGACATGGCGGCGGTTGACCAGCCAGTTCATCGCCTCGCGGATCTCGCGGACATGAAACGGGTTGAGGTCGCCGTTGGCGAAAGTCGGCCCCGCCGGGTTGAAGGTCAGCTCGACCGAGGTGCCGTAGGCGCGCTCGAAGCCGGCACGCTGCGAATCGCGCAGCCGGCGGAAGACCGGTGTCGAGGTGACGCCCTGGGCGTAGACGTGGTGCGAGCCGGTCTCGATCAAGGCGGTGATCCGCCCGACATCGCCCTCCTCGGTGAAGACCAACTGATCGAGCAGGCTGCCCCGTCGGTCGGCCAGCGCCTCGCCCGGTGCCGCTTCGGCCTGTCGCTGCTCGACCGTGCCCGGCAACGGCACCGCGAGACCGAGAACCAAGGCCAGCACCAGACCGGCGACGATCAATCCACTCTTTGCCATGCGCTCCCAGCTGTCGAAGGTGAAGCCGTCGCTCTGGTCTACCATCAAAAAGATAGAGCGCGAGCCCCGGCTGACACGTCCCCGCCACCGATTGCGTTTGGGCGAAGCAGAGCATGGCGCTGCCGCGACACTGGCGTTATCATCGAACCACAACAAGCCGGCGGTAGGAAATGCCGGCGCTGGGGGAGGCGGGTACCGCCGGCGTGGCGGTTCCGAGGCTGACAAAATGGCGAGT
>SLRI01000340.1 GCA_007131045.1 Rhodospirillales bacterium | reverse complement strand
TGCATCGGCTCGGTTGCCGCACGGTCCGCTATCGGCCGATCGGCGCTGCCGATTTTTCCTGGCGCGCGCGTCGGCCGACCCTGCTGATCTTCCCCCGCTTCGTGCCCGACGCGCCAGCCTCGCGCACCACGCTGCCACCACTCGAGGTGCTGGCCAGGCTGACCGAGGACGGCTCCTGGATCGACCTCGAGCCGAAGAGGCTCGAGCTCTTTCTCGACTGGCTGGCAACGACACCGGCCTACGCCATCACCTATCCGAGCACGGCCGCCGCCTCGGCAGCGCTCGCCGAAATCCTGTCCGCCGACCAGCGCCGGCAGGCTCCAGCCGTATCGGCGCCAAGCCGCTAGCCGACCTCGCCAAGCTCGGCGCCATCGCCGGGCCGCTGATGGTAACCCTGCTGACCCCCGACCCCGCACGCGCCATCAGCACCGGCTCGCCCAACACCTACGGCGGCCACGAGTCATAGGCTCAGAGCCCGACAACGCGGAGCGGGCGACAGTGCGAACGGGTTCTTGCGAGGTATTCCCGACGGCCCAGGCGGCGTCGCCCAACTCTTCGAGTTATGTGGTGCCCCTGGCCGGACTCGAACCAGCACGCTGTTGCCAGCAACAGATTTTGAGTCTGCCGCGTCTACCAATTCCGCCACAGGGGCACTGAGGCTGCAGTTAAGGGGTCGGTGATCGCGGGTCAAGCCGATCGCCGGGGGGCGGGCGGACTTGCGCTGGATCAATGCCGGATCGGCCTGCCGCGTCCACGATTTCGCGCGGCAATGGCGGGAACGGTGGCATGACGCGAAGGGTGCTCGTCGAGCGGCATGATTGGTCGCGGGGGAGCTTCGGCGGGGTCGGCCTGCTCGCGCTCGCCGGGTGCATCGGGCCGTCGCCCGATCTTACGAACTCGGCGGTGCCGCTACGCACGCCGGCGCCGGAAACGCAGATCGCACTGCAGCTGCCGCTCGACCGTGCCGCCGCTGCCCGTGGGGGTGCCGCACGCGCCGCTCGGGGCAGCGTTCGCGCCGGCATGGGGACGCCCGAGGCCATCGATTCGCCGCCGACACAGGCGCCGTTCGAGACGGTCGCGTTCCTGGCCGTCCTCGCCGGAATCGTCGTCGCCCCGGTGGCTGCGGTCGTCGGTGCCGTGGGCGGTGCCGCCGCCGGCATCGATTCCGAGGCGATCGCCGCAGCAGAGGCGGGCTTGGCCCGGGCGCTGGCCGACGACCGCCCCGGCGACGGCGTGGCGGCCGCGGTGATCGAGGCGGTCGTCGCGCGGACCGGGCGTGTGCTCGCCGACTGCGGTGACGCCCCCGAGCCCGAGGCCTGCGTTCTCGCCGACAGCGACCGGCCCGCGGTGCTGTTGCGCCTCGATTGGGCGCAGCCCTACTTCGCAATCGAGGGCGAGGTCCGGCAGCAGTTCCGCCTCGTCCAACAGCTGGCAGGCAGTGTCCTCGAGGCCGGCTACAGCTATCCCATCTGGCGCCGCATCTGGGTGCACGAGGGGCCGCCCGCCGACTATCTGGCGCTCGCGGCCGCCGACGCCCGCCTCTTCCGCGCGATGCTGGTCGACGCCCGGAACGACCTGGTCCACAGCGTCGTCGCCGACCTGCTCCCCGTTGACATGGCCGAACAACGAGCGCCGGCGCCGCCGCCCGACGGCGGTGTCTGGACGGTACTGCCGCCGGGCCAGCCAGGGGCGTCGCCATGAGTCGACACCAAGCCGCGAGCGGCGCCCGGCGCGGTGCCGGAAGCCCGCATCGATCCACCTGCCGCCGGCCCTGGTCGCGAGTGGCCGCCGGCGTCGCCGTTCTCGCGCTCACGCTCGCGGCCTGTGCGCAGCCGACCCTCGAGGTGCCGCCGACGCCCGCCTCGATTGCCGCGATGTCGGGCGTCTGGGCGGTGTCGGTCGTCGCGGCCGACGGAGAGCCCGCCCTGCCGCGAGCGCCGCTCGGTCGGGGAGCGGCGGCGGGGCACAGTGCGAAGGTCGGCGCCCTGGGCAGCGTCTACGCCGGTGCCGGTGCCGCTTCGGGGCTGGCGGGGAGTGGGCCATGGGGGCCGATCCTCGCGGCGGGGCTGCTGGCAGCCGGGGTGGTGGTCGCCCCGGTCGCGGCCGTCGTGGGGGCCGTCGGCGGGGCGGCCGTGGCGGCGAGTCCCGAGGAGATCGCGGCGGCGGAGGCCAGCATGGCGCGGGCGCTCGCCGACCTGCCGCCGCCCGACGATCTGCTCGAGGCCGTCATCGCCGAGGCGGACCGGCGGGTCGGGATGATGCTCGTGGACTGCGGCACCGCTCGCCGGTCGGCGGATTGCACACTCGCGGATGCGGCGGTGCCCGACGTGCTGCTGCGTCTGGAGCTCGATCCGCCGTTGTTCGAGATCGAGGGTGAGGTCCGACCGCAGCTGCGCCTCGTGCAACGCCTTTCGGCCGAGATCCGCCCCAGCACCGTCGTCGTGCCGATCCATGCCCGGGCCTGGGTCTATCGCGGCATCCAGCATCGCTATCTGGAGCTCGCCGCGGACGACGCCCGGCTGTTGCGCCAGGAATTCGCCGCTGCCCGCGAGGCACTGGTGGCGAAGGCGGTGGCCGACCTCTTCGCCCCGGGCATACCCGAGCGGCATGTCGAGCGCGCGCAGCCGGAAGGCAGTGTCTGGACGGTGTTGCCGCCCGGTCAGCCGGTGCGCGGATCCTTGCCCTTCGGTCGTCGGTAGCGGCTCAGAGTCCCCAGCGGAGCGACAATGGCTGCACCTCGCGGGCGAGCCGCAAGAGGCCCTCGCGGGTCGCCTCGTGCAACGGCTCGAGCGGGTGGCGGACGTAGTCGCTCTTGATCACGCCGCCCTCCATCATCACGGCCTTGGTGGCGCGCAGGCCGCATTGGCGGTTCTCGAAATTGATCAGTGGCAGGATCCGGGCATAGCCGGCGGCGGCCTCGTCGAAGCGGCCGGCCAAGTGGTCGGTGACGACCGGCTTGATCAGGTCGGGGAGGAGTGCGGATGGCATCGTGCCGGTAGCCCCGGCGTCGAGATCGGCCATCAGCGTGATCGACTCCTCGCCGTCGAACGGGCCCTCGATCACCTCGCCACCGGCCTCGATCAGGGCACGCAGCTTGGCCGCCGCCATCGGCGTCTCGATCTTGAACCAGCGCACGGTCTCCAGTTCCCTGGCCATGAAGGCGAGGAACGGGACCGAGAGGGTGACCCCGCTCAAGGGCGCGTCCTGGACCATGATCGGGATGCCGGCGGCCGCTGCCACGGTCTTGAAATGCTCGAACGTGCCCTTCTCGTCGGCCTTGAGCGCCGCCCCGTGATAGGGCGGCATGAGCATCAGCATCGATGCCCCTGCTTCAGCCGCACGCCTGGCGCGTTCGGCGGCGACCCGGGTGCTGAAGTGGCTGGTGGTGACGATGGTCGGCACCCGGCCGGCGACGTGGGTGGTGCAGAGGTCGAGCAGGGTGTCGCGCTCGACGTCGGTCAAGAGGAACTGCTCGGAATAGTTGGCGAGGATGCAGATGCCGTCGACCCCCTGGTCGATCATGCAGTCGAGGACGCGCTTTTGCCCGTCGAGGTCGATGTCGCCGTTGGCGTGAAAGGGTGTGGGTGCGATCGGGTAGACGCCGCTCTTCAGGCGCTCGGTGCTCGTTGCCATGGTCTTCGTTCCTCCCCTTCCTTTGCGGCCGGCGTTGGCGGCCGGAGAGTGCGCCGGGCGGGCGGCCCGATCAAGTGTTACCGGCTCGCGCCGGCAGGTCAGGCGTGCTCGGCGCGGTCGTCGTCCCGCAGCATGGCGATCAGGGTCTGCGCATCGTCTGGTGCCGCAGCTTCGGCGTCGTTGTCGAAATAGACGTGCACCTCGTGGCCGGCGGCCCGCCATTCCCGGACGCGCTCGGCCCATGGCTCGAGGCCC
>SLRI01000034.1 GCA_007131045.1 Rhodospirillales bacterium | reverse complement strand
GTCGGGAACAGCCGGGGATGAGCACCCAGCCATGCCATCTCCGGCCTGATGCTCACCGCCATGGGTCTGCTCTGCTCCGCTCGGCACCGACATCGAGTTCATCCCCTGCCCCCGTGACCATCGGCTTCACCGCCGGCATCGCCGTCATGATCTTCGCGAGCCGAGCGCAGGAGCTGCTCGGGCTGACGCTACCCGGCCGCAGGCTCGGCGCGCTGCTCGAAAAGCTGCCGGGTCTTGGCCGGGCGCCGGCCAACGGCACTGCCCTGGACTATAGCACCCGCCGACGGCCGGCACCATCATCGTCATCGTCAGCCGCAAAAAGCTGCGGCCGCATTGGCCCGGCATGCTGATCGCGCTCGCCGGCAGCGCCGGACATAGCCTGCACGTCTTCATCGTTTCTTAACGCCCGGCTGCGATGATCGAGGCTCGATGAGCGAACAGCCGGAGGCGCTGATGACGATGCACCAGGTAACGACTGCCCCGCGACCCGGGTCGAACACGCCGAGCGCCGCACCGCGCCGGCTGTCCCTGCTGCTGGCCGCATCCCTCGCCCTGGCCGTTGCCCCGGTGAGCCCGCCGGAGCTCGGCGGTGCCAGCGCCTGGGCGCAAGGCGCCGGCAATTCCGGTGGCCGGGGTGGCGGCGGCGGCAACAGCGGCGGCGGTGGCGGGCCGGGCAACAGCGGTGGCCGTGGCGGCGAGAGCGCCGGTGGCGGATTCGGCGGCGGTTCCGGTGGCGGATTCGGCAACAGTGCTCCCGCGCGCGCCGGCGAGCGGGCCCCCCCGGCGGATGTCGGCCGGGCGTTCACGGGCATGCGCGACGCCCTGACACGGGGTGGCGGTGCCGCCGCCAGGAGCGAGGCGCGCGGCCGCTACGCCGTGGCCGGCGGCTGGAGCGATGCCGAGAGCCGTCCCGGCGGCGGCTTCGGCCGGCCCAGCTACACACTCGACGACAGCCTGACCGCGAGCCTCGTCGGCCGCGGCTGGCGCGCCCTGGACGACGTCGACGAGACCGGCTTTCGCAATCACGGCCACCGGGTGAGCAGCATGGTCGAGATCGCCAAGCTGCTCGGCTACGGCGCGCATGTGGGCGCGCTGCAGGCCAATTTCGGCGGGCCCGACGGTACGGCCAGCGACGACGACCCGGCCCGTGCGGCGCTGACCTCGGAGATCGCCGCCCTGCAGGACGAGCTGGGCGGCCTGGACGATCCGGAGAGCGATACCGCCCGCGAGCTCGAGGCCCAACTCGCCGAGCTCGAGGAGGAGCTGGCCGGTTTGGACGAAGCGCCCGAGAGCTGGGACGGCGACTGGCGCACCGCCGATCTCGACGTCAACGGCGACGGTGTGGTCGATCTCGCCGATCTGGAAGCCGCCCGCGCCCTCGCGGGCTCGAGCCCGAGCGAGCCGGACGACTCGGACCCGCAGACGGAGCAGACCGAGCAGACCGAGGATGGCGCCGACGGCGAAACCGTGCTGGTGGAAGTCCCATGAGCCGCGCCCGGGGCACGGCTATGGCCGTCCTGGTGGCCGCCCTCGGCCTCGGGGGCTGCGGCGGCGCGCTCTTCGGCGGCGGCGATCCGTCGCTCTACGAGGCACTCGGCGCGGCCGACGTGGCGCTGGCCGCCACGGCCCTGCAGGACGGCCTCGAGGCGCGGCCCAACGGTGCGCCCGAACCCTGGCGCAACCCGGCGACCGGCCACGCCGGATCGATCACGCCGCGGGCGACGCTGGTCAGCGACAACGGCCATTTCTGCCGCCGCTACGATGAAGCGCTCGTGCTCGCCGACGGCCGCAGCACGACGCTTTCGAACACCGCCTGCCGCGACGACGCCGGCCGCTGGGTCTGGGTCGACTGAACCAGCCGGCGTGACGCCGGGCCCTCTGCCGCTCAGTTCGTCCAGCGCACCTGGGTCAGGTCGTTGGCCGGGATCGGGCTGTTGTGCCAGAGCCCCTCGATCCCGCTCTTCCAGACCCCGTGCTTGGCGAGCTGGAAGAGGAAGACGTTGACGCTGTCCTCGGCCAGGATCTCCTGCGCCTCGGCGAAGAGGGCCTGGCGGGCATCGGGGTCCTGGGTCTCGCCCAGGGCCTCGATCACCGCGTCGAAATCGGGGTTGTCGTATTGGAAGTAGTAGTCGCCGCGGGCGTAGATGTCGATGTCCATGGGCTCGGTGTGGCTGACGATCGTCAGGTCGTAATCCTTGCCCTGGAAGACCTGCTCGAGCCACTGCGCCCATTCCATCGGGATGATCGAGGCCTCGATGCCGACCTGGGCGAGCTGCGCCTGGATGATCTCGCCGCCACGCCTCGCATAGGACGGTGGCGGCAGCTTCAGCGTCAGCCGGAGGTCTTCCACTCCGGCCTCGGCCAGGAGTTCCCTCGCCCGCTCCGGGTCGTGCGGGTAGCGGTCGGTGAGGTCGACATAGGCCGGGTGGTGCGGCGCGAAATGCGAGCCGATCGGGGTGCCGTAGCCGAACATGGCGCCGTCGATCACCGCCTGCCGGTCGACCGCATGGGCCAGCGCCCGGCGGACGCGCAGATCGTCGAGCGGCGGCTCGGCGTTGTTGATGGCGAGGATGGTCTCGCCCTCGGTCGAGCCGATGACGACCTCATACCGGGGGTCGCCCTCGAACTGGCCCAGGGCCTCGGGGGCCGGGAAATTGGCGAAGGCGTCGATGTCGCCGGCCAGCATCGCGGCGGTGGCCGCCGCCGGATCCGGGATGAACTTGAAGGTGGCGCGGGCCAGCGCCGGGGCCTCGCCCCAGTAGTCCGGGTTGCGCTCGAGCTCGACCCGGTCGCCGGTGACCCAGCGGGCGAAGCGGAAGGGCCCGGTGCCCACGGGCTCGGTCCGGTTCGTCTCGGCCGAGGACGGCTCGACGATCACCATGTCGCCCCAGCCGAGATTGAAGAGGAAGTGCCCGGTCGGCCGCTCGAGGGTGATGGTGACGGTATGGTCGTCGGTGGCCTCGAGGCTGGCGATCGGCTCGAACAGCTGCTTTTGCGCGTTCACACTGTCCTCGGCCATCGCCCGCTCGAACGAGAAGACGACGTGCTCGGCGGTCAGTGGCACGCCGTTGTGGAACACCGCATCGGGCGTGATTTCAAAGACATAGGTCAGCCCGTCCTCCGAGATGGTCCACTCCCGGGCCAGGCCCGGTTGCACCGCACCGGTCTGATCGATCCGTGTCAGCCCCTCGAAGACGTTGGCATAGCCCACCTCGCGAATGGCCGCCGCGGCACCGGCCGTGGGGTCGAGGTGCGGCGGCTCGAGGACCATGCCCATGGTCAGCGAATCCCGGGCCAGGGCCGAGCCCGCGGTCAACGTCCCCGCCGCCAACCCCAGGGCCACCACGAGGGCCGCACTCAGCTTCCTGCACATCGACCGTCTCCTCCGTTGTCGGGCGGAGATCAGCACAGGCGACCTAGTTTGAGAAGGCAGGATGCGGCGAGGATGATGAAGAGTTGGCGAGAAGAGCGGGGGAACCGAGTTCCCCCGCGGCCCCCTCCGGAACTTTGGGGCGTGGCGGTGGGGGCGTCGGGGCTTTCTGGACGGCTCCGTCGCAGGGTTCTTGGCGCACGGTAACGACCTGCGACTTAGGAATAATAGCAAGATCCTTTGCCGTCGTCAAGCTCGCGACCGGGTTCGATCGTCGCCCGGCAGCTCGCTCGGGCGGTCGAATCGCCCTCGGCGGACGGCAGGCCGCCAACGCATTGATATTATGCAATAAAACAGCGATGCCTGCGACAAGCTGTACGCTCAGCAACCGTGGTTTTGTCAGCCGCCGTGCTGCGGGTTCCAAGGCATGTTGTCTCTGACCATGGCGTTGAGGGTGACGATCATGGTGCGCATGACGGCGACGATGGCGATTTTTTGGGTTTGCCGCGGGCGATCAGGG
>SLRI01000032.1 GCA_007131045.1 Rhodospirillales bacterium | reverse complement strand
TGGGCCGCCTCGACCTGGGCGAGGGCCTGCAGATCCTCGATGTGCAGCATGCTATCTCTCCGTGCCGGCCGCTCCGTGTCGCCGCCCTGCCAGCCGTTCGTCGCTGGCCATCGGCTCCCCCTGGTCTGGTGAGCGCCTCAACCTCGAGATAGAGCGCTCGGTTCCTTCGCCATCGGCGCATTTCGAGCAGCATCGGAACGCGGCGCAGGGTGCCACGCGCGGAACCGCCGCCCTGATGCCGGGGTTGCATGATCGTAACTTTTTCGACGGCGTCTATTTTGGCCGCAAAGGAGGCTGCATGCAGGAGGTGGATCGTTTCTCCAGCCGTCGACCGGACACCGGGAGGCTCGTCTTCGGTGCCATTGCCGGGGTCTGCGGCACGCTCGCCATGACGGTCGCGATGCGGCTCTTGGCGCGCGGTCTGGCAGCGGATGAGCGCTACCCGCTGCCGCCGCGCGAGATCGTCGAGCGCATGGTGCCGCGTGACCTGCCCATGCCGATGACGACCGAGCCCGCTCGACAGCAGGCCACGATGATTGCCCATTTCGGCTATGGTGCTGCGGCGGGTGCTGCCTTCGCCGGGCTTGCTGGCGCCGGGCTCACCGGCAAACCCAATGCCTTGACCGGGGCCGCCTATGGTGTCGCCGTCTGGGCCGGGAGCTATCTCGGCTGGATCCCGGGAGCAGCCGTTCTGGCTCCCGCCCATCATCATCCCGGACGCCGCAATGCCTTGATGATCGCTGCCCACGTGGTCTGGGGCGCCGTGCTGGCCGGCAGCCTGCGCGAGCTCGAGCGCGCCGACCGCGAAGTGTTCGCCCGGGGCGCCATCGCCGACCGGCCCGCGTCCGCCGACTGAAGATCGCCCGGAACTTCGGCGGGGCGAAGCCGGTTTCGCACACTCGACCTTCGACGACGGGCAGAGAGCTTGATGAAGGAGAAAAGGATGGCGAATTCCCGACAAGAGCGGGATGCCGGCAGGGCAGACGAGAGGCCTTCGCCAGCAGCCAAGGAAAGTGTCGTCGAGCCGAAGCGAGGCAACGAGGAAAGGGACCGCAAGCAGCGTCCGCCCGACTGGGACGAGGTCGACGAGGCTGCCGACGAGTCGTTCCCCGCCAGCGATCCGCCGAGCTTCACACGCTAGTTCTTTGATCGGCAGCCCGTGGCATGTCGTGCGACAGCGGGGACAGGGCTGAGGAGCCCTGGCCCGTCGTTGCTTCGCCTGCTTTGCCGGATCCGCCGCCGGCAGATGGCGGCGCTAGTGCTTGGATGTCGTCTCGGGCGCCGCCTCGCGGGCCAGATAGGCGCGCGTTACGTCGCTGAGATTGTCCCCGAGCCACTTCGCCATCGCCTCCTCCTCGGCGAGGTTCTCCTCGCAGACACGGCGCGTCTCGGCATCGCCGCACTGGTCGGCCGTGGCGATCAGCGAACGGTAGGAGGCGATCTCCATGTGCTCGAAGGTGTAGCTCGCGAGCGCCGCCTTGACGACCTCGTCGCCGGCGAAGAGGCCGCTCATCGCCTGGCCTACGCCCATCATCTTGCCCGCCGCGTCCTTGAACGCGGAGCTGCCGCCGTTCAGCCGCTCTAGGCACGTCTTCAGGCGCTCGGCTTGCCGCCGCGTCTCCTCGGCATGCTGCTCGATCCGCCGCTTGAGCTCCGGATAGTGCTCGAGCCGCTCCGCCGTCTGGCTGAGCATCGTCTCCGCCTGCTCCTCCATCGCATGCGCGTCACGCAACCATTGAACCAACCGCTCGTTCGGACTTGCCATGATGCTGTTCCTCGAAGTTGTGATGCGCCATCAACGCGGCGCCTGGTGGAAGGTTCCATCCCACTCGGGCCCGCAAAGAAGGCTCACCCCGCCGCCGTTCGGCGCGGATCGAGCACCACCTTGATGCAGCCGTCGGCCTTGTCGCGGAAGGTCTTGTAGAGCTCCGGCCCCTGGTCGAGCCCGGCCCGGTGGGTGATGACGAACGACGGGTCGATGGTGCCATCCTCGATCTTCTCGAGCAGCGGCCGCAGGTAGCGATGGGTATGGGTCTGGCCGGTGCGCAGCGTCAGCGCCTTGTTCATCAGCGCGCCGAACGGCAGCTTGTCGACCACGCCGATGTAGACGCCGGGGACCGAGATCGTGCCGCCCTTGCGGCAGCACATGATCGCCTCGCGCAGCACGTGCGGCCGGTCGGTGGCGAGATAGGCCGCGGCCTTGACCTTGTCGTAGACGGCATCGATGGCGCCGCCGCCGTGCGCCTCGGCACCGACGGCATCGATGCAGCGGTCGGGCCCCCGGCCCTTGGTCATCTCCATCAGCCGCTCGTAGACGTCGTGGTCGTCGAAGTTGATCGTGTCGGCCTTGCCGTGCGCCTCGGCCATCGCCAGCCGCTCGGGCACGTTGTCGATCGCGATCACCCGCCCGGCGCCCAGCAGCCAGGCGCTCTGCATGGCGAACTGGCCGACCGGGCCGCAGCCCCAGACGGCGACCGTGTCACCGTCCTCGATCTCGGCATTCTCGGCCGCCATGTAGCCGGTGGGGAAGATGTCCGAGAGGAACAGCACCTGCTCGTCCGGCAGGCCGTCGGGCACCTTGATCGGGCCGACATCGGCGAACGGCACGCGCAGGTATTCAGCCTGGCCGCCGGGAAAGCCGCCGAGCAGATGCGAGTAGCCGAAGAGGCCGGACGGCGAGTGGCCCATCAGCTTGGCCGCCTTGTCGGCGTTGGGATTGGAGCGGTCGCAGAGCGAGAAGAGCTCCTTCTTGCAGAAGAAGCAGTCGCCGCAGGCGATGTTGAAGGGGACGACAACCCGGTCGCCGACCTTCAGTCCGGTGGTGCCCGAGCCGATCTCGACCACCCGGCCCATGGTCTCGTGGCCGAGCACGTCGCCGCTTTCCATCGTCGGCATGTAGCCGTCGTAGAGATGCAGGTCGGAGCCGCAAATGGCGCAGCTGGTGACCTCGATGATGACGTCGCGCGGATCCTCGATTTGCGGATCGGGAACCGTCTCGTAGCGGACGTCGCTCTTGCCGTGCCAGCACAGGGCTTTCATGTGGCGCTCTCCTCAGCGTCGAATCCGATTGCCGGCCCAACCCGCCGTCGGCCCGGACGTTCCCGCTCGCCGTGGCGGCGGGCGGCACGATGAGGATTTTTCCGGCACCTGCGGAACATCCTATTGATGCTGCAGGTTTACGCGGCCGGGACTTTTGCCGGCAGGAGCAGCTCATGCCCGCGACTTACCTGATCACCGGCGGTGCCGGGTTCATCGGTAGCTACCTCGTCGAGGAACTGGCGCGGCACGGCCATCGGGTTCGGGTGCTGGACAGCCTGGTCGAACAGGTTCACGGGCCGCGCGGCAACAGCACAGCCGTGCGCCGGCGCCTCGAGCAGCTCGGTGCCGAGCTGGTGAACGGCGACATCCGCGACACGGCGGCGCTCCATCGGGCACTCGACGGGGTCGACGGGGTGGTTCATCTCGCCGCCGAGGTCGGGGTCGGCCAGAGCATGTACGAGATCGCCCGCTATGTCGGCGGCAACGATCTCGGCACCGCGGTGCTGCTCGAGGCGCTGATCGAGCGGCCGATCGCGCGGCTGGTCGTGGCCTCCTCGATGAGCATCTACGGCGAGGGTGCCTACCAGACGGAAGAAGGCGAGCGGGTGCGCGACGTGCGCCGGCGGCCCGAGGACGTGCGCGCCGGCATCTGGGAGCCGGCGACCAACAGCGGCGACCGCCTGGTCTCCATGCCGACCGACGAGACGAAGGCTGCTGATCTGGCCTCGATCTATGCGCTCACCAAGTACGCCCAGGAGCGCAGCGCCTTGATCATCGGCGACGCCTATCCGATCGAGGTGGTGGCGCTCCGGCTGTTCAACGTCTTCGGCCCGGGCCAGGCGCTGTCCAATCCCTA
>SLRI01000045.1 GCA_007131045.1 Rhodospirillales bacterium | reverse complement strand
TCGATGGGCGCAAGGTGCCGCTGGCGGTGGTGGAGGGGACCACCGAGAACGCCACGCTGGTGCGTCGGCTGCTGGCCGATCTCGCCGACCGCGGGCTGGACGCGAGCAAGGGTCTGCTGTTCGTTGTGGACGGCTCCAAGGCGCTCTCCAGCGCGATCCCGGCGGTGTTCGGCGACCAGGCGTTGATCGGCAGGTGCCGTTTGCATTACGCCGACCTCCGGATTATGCCGACCTGGGGTGGCGGATCGTGCCGGAGGGCCGCGTGAACGTGGTTTCGTTGATGTGGGGGTCGGCATAATCAGAGGTTGTCGAGGAACGCGACGAGGGTGTCGGGAGCCCGGTAGCGGCCGGGTCTGCCGTTGGGGGGCGTGGTGCGGGCGAGCGCGCGTTCTTTGAGGGCAAGATCGGCGTGGAGGTAGATCTGGGTCGTATCGACATGTTCGTGGCCGAGCCAGAGCGCGATCACCGCGGTGTCGATCCCGGCTGCGAGCAGCCGCATCGCGGCGGTGTGGCGCAGGACGTGGGCGGTGACGCGCTTTTCCGCAAGCGACGGGCAGGTCGCGGCGGCACGGGTGCTGTAGAGCGTGAGCCGCCGTTCGAGCGCGTCGCGGGACAGGGCGGTGCCTCGTCGAGAGCAGAACAGCGGGTCGTGGGGCTGTCCTGCCCGCTCAGCGAGCCAGGTCTTGAGGGCTGCCACGGTGTGGCGGGTCAGGGGGGTGATGCGGTGCTTGCGGCCTTTGCCGTGGCAGGTCACGTGCGCGCCGATGTCAAGGTGCAGGTCGGCGCAGCGCAGTCCGGTCAGCTCGGAGACGCGCAGGCCGGTCTGCACAGCGAGAAGCAGCCAGGTGTGGTCGCGTCGGCCGGTCCAGGTCGTGCGGTCGCAGGCGGCGAGCAGGGCCTGGATCTCGGGTTCGGTGAGGTAGGCGATCAGGGCGCGGTCGACCCGTTTGGGCGGGATGGCCAGCACCCGCTCGATGGTCGCGGCGTGTTCGGGGTGGCGCAGCGCGGCGAACCGGAACAGTGATCGGATCGCGGCGAGCCGCACGTTTCGGGTGGTGGGGGCGTTGCCCCGTTCGTGTTCGAGGTGGTCGAGGAACGCGGCGATCAGCTCGGCGTCGAGATCTGTGATGTCGAGCTGGGATGGGGGCTTGCCGGTGTGCTGCTGCGCGAAGGTGAGCAGCAGCCGCCAGGTGTCGCGGTAGCTGGCGATGGTGTGCGGGCTGGCGTCACGCTGCCGGACCATCCGGTCGGTGAAGAAGGCTTGCAGGGTCACAGCGAGCGCGCTCATGGCCGTGCTCCGAGGTGGTCCTCGAGCCGCTGGCCAGCCAGGGCGAGCAGCTCGGGAGCGGCGGACAGATACCAGTAGGTCCCGCTCGGGTGGACGTGCCCGAGGTAGGTCGACAGCAACGGCAGCCGTGCCGCGACGTCGACGCCGGTGCGGTAGGCATCGAGCAGACTGTTCACGGCGAAGCTGTGTCTGAGATCGTGCGGTCTTGGTCGGCAGGCCGCCGAACGCGGAGTGAGCCCGGCCCGGTCCACGAGCCGTTTGAAGGTGGCATGCATCCCGTCGTAGCGCAGCCGTTTCCCGGCGTTGTTGATGAACAGCGCGGGTGTGGACGGACGTGGGTGGAACTGGTCGCGCTGCTGGAGATAGCCGACCAGCGCCTCGATGGTGGTGGGATGCAGCACCACCTCGCGGGACTTGCCGAACTTGCCTGAGCGGACCACCAGCAGCTCGTGTCGAACGTCGAGATCATCACGGTCGAGCGCGATGGCCTCGCCGATGCGCATCCCGGTGACGGCGAGCAGGCCGAGCAGCGTCCGGTAGGTCGCCTTCCGCAGTGGGGTACGCAGGATCACCGTGGCGGCCAGCAGCGCCACAATCTCGTCGTCGGAGTACAGGTAGGGCGTCGCCCGGCGTTTGCGCCACGGCAGCAGATCGGTGGGAGGCACCTCGGTGGCCTCATCGATGCCGGCCAGGTAGCGGGTGAACCCGCGCACCACCGACAGCCGATAGGCCCACCAGTAGCCATCGGCGGATGCGGGCAGCGTGGCCCACGCGACAGCATGTTCGACGGTGACCGTGGACACGCCCGCCGCGTCGAGATGGTCGACGAACTGGGCCAGCAGCTTGCCGGCACGCTCAAGCTTGTAGCCCAGCGCCCGACGGATCGACAGGTAGTCGGCCAGCGCCTGTTGCAGCATGCTCATGCGCCGCCCCCTGGCCACCGACGCGCGAGGCTTCGCAGCGCCTGGCGATCGACCTTGGCGTAGATCGCGGTGGTCAGCCGGCTGCGCTGCCGCAGCAGCTGCCCGATCTCGTCCAGCGATGCTCCCGCAGCCAGCAGCCCGGTCGCGGCGGTGTGCCGCAGCCGATGCGCCCGGATCGGGTCAGCCAGCCCGGCTCGCTGCCCCGCCGCCAGCACCACATGGGACACCGCTGGGGTGGTCAACCCGCGGTGGGGCGCTCGAACACGTATGAACAGCCGACGCTGCTGGGCGGTGGCAGGGCGGCCCCGCTGCAGGTAGCCAACCAGCGCCTGCCCGACATCATCGGGCAGCGGGAGCCGCTCGTGGCGGTCGCCCTTGCCGCGCACCACCAGTTCGCCGGCACGCCAGTCGATGTCATCCAGCTCGAGGTGGGCGACCTCGCCGGCTCGCAGCCCCAACCGGACCAGAACCAACAGGATCGCGAAGTCGCGGCGTCCCACCCGGGTGCGCCGATCACACGAGGACAGCAGCCGGGCGACCTCGTCGGCGGTCAGCCCCTTGGGCAACCCTGCCAGCCGCCACGACGCGACCGACGGCACGGCCGTGACCAGCGACGACGGCACCAGCCCCTCGACATGCAGGAACCTCAGCAGCGACCGCAGCGCGGTCACCACCAGCTTCGCTGACCCTCGCGCCTGGTTGCGGGATGCCTCCAGCACGAACGCGGCTACCGCCCCGGCGCTCACCCGATCGAGTTGCAGCTGCCCATCGGCGTCGGCCAGACCGGCCACGAACGGCCGCACCGCCCAGAGATAGTCCTGGGCCGTCGACGCAGCCAGACAACGCTCGCCGACCAGGTAGCTCCGGTAGCGGTCAAGCAGCACCTCGGCGGGTGTCATCGGCCCGGCAGCCGCCGTCTCCGCCACAACACCCCGGTCGCGGAAGAACTCCAGCAGCGGGACCAACGCCTTGGGTGTGCGCATATCGCGGTAACCCGCGTCACGGCGCGCGGCGAAGAACTCCTCCACCAGACCTGGCGAGCGCAGGACCGCTACTCCCAGCCCTCGATCGGCCAGCCAGCGGCTCAGGTGCGCGACCAGACGCAGCTGGGCCCGAGCTCCGTTGCTCGTGTAGCCGAGCTGCAACAACTCGCTGGCGAAACCAGCCGCATAGAACTCCAGCGGGCCCGAGAACCGGACCCCCAACATGCTCGACATGCTCGCTCCTCTCCATTGATGGAGAGACGAGCATCGCCCGACGCACCCCGATTATGCCGACCCCCACATCAACAAGACCGCGTTCACGCGGCCCTCCGGCACGATCCACCACCCCAGGTCGGCATAACCCGGAGGTCGGCGTAATGCAGCCGGCAGCGCTGGATGAGCGCCTTGCCGCCCCACACGGCCTTGATGGCCTTGGACAGCGCCTTGGACCCGTCGATGACGAACAGCACCCCGCCTGAGGCGTCCAGGCCACGGTCGCGCAGGTTCGCGGTCAGCCGGGTGCAGACCGTGGCGTTCTCGGTGGTGCCCTCCACCACCGCCAGCGGGATCTTGCGTCCGTCGCCGGTCACCCCCAGCGCGCCCACCAGCAGATGCTCACCGAAGCGGAAACCGTCGATGAACACGATCAGCCAGCGCTCATCGTCAAGCGGGCGGCGGTTGAGCTCGGCCAGCCGTTGGGTCGTGGC
>SLRI01000657.1 GCA_007131045.1 Rhodospirillales bacterium | reverse complement strand
TCTACACCAACATGGTGATGGCGTCGGTGGTGGCGGGGAACGCGGTGATCGTGAAGCCCGCGAGCAACACCCCCGTGATCGGGTTCAAGCTGTTCGAGATCATGGAGGAGGCCGGCGTGCCCGCGGGCGTGGTGAACTTCCTGCCCGGCAGCGGCGGCGAGATCGGCGACCTGTTGGTCGACCACGTGCGCACGCGCTTCATCGCCTTCACGGGCTCGAAGGAGGTGGGCATCCGCATCTTCGAGCGCGGCGCCAAGGTCCAGGAGGGCCAGCGCTTCCTCAAGCGGGTGACGGCCGAGATGGGCGGCAAGGACGCGATCATCGTGGCCGCCGACGCCGACCTCGAGGCGGCCGCCCGGGCGATCGTGGTGTCGGCCTTCGGCTTCTCGGGCCAGAAGTGCTCGGCCTGCTCCCTGGCGGTGATCGACGAGCAGGTCTACGACACCGTAGCCGAGCGCGTGGTGGAGCTCACCAACGAGCTCACCGTGGGCAACGCCCGCAACGGCGACGTCGGCCTCGGCGCGGTGGTCGACGAGAGCCAGTACCGCTCGATCCTGGAGTACATCGAGATCGGCAAGGGCGAGGGCACGCTGCTCGCTGGTGGCGGCAAGGGTGAGGGCAACGGCTACTTCATCCGGCCGACCGTGATCGGCGACCTGCCGCACGACGCGCGCATCGTGCGCGAGGAGATCTTCGGACCGGTGCTGGCGCTCGTCAAGGTCGCCAGCTTCGACGAGGCGCTCACGTTGGTGAACGCCGGCGAGTACGGCCTCACCGGTAGCGTCTTCTCGCGCGACCGCGCCAAGCTCGAGCGCGCCGGCCGTGAGCTCGACATCGGCAACCTCTACTTCAATCGCAAGTGCACCGGCGCCATGATGGGCATCCACCCCTTCGGTGGCATGAAGATGTCGGGCACCAACACCAAGAGCGGCGGGCCCGACTACCTGGTGAACTTCATGGAGGCGAAGGCGATCGGAGAGCAGCTGTACTGATCCGAGCGTGAGCCGGCCCTCGGGGCCCACCGAGCCGCTCGCGTTCCTCTGGAGCGCGGGCGGCTCGGCGTCATGGCACCCGGCCCGAGGCCCGCTGCGTCTGCTACGGTGGCGCGCAGCATGCGCGAGGTGGTGGGATCCACGGTCTTCCTGACGGTGCTGGCGCTGCTGGCGACGGTCGTGGTGACGATCGTGGCGCCGGGCGGCAGCGCCGCGCCGGCGAGCGACGACGCGCAGGCGTCGCGCGGCGCCGCGATCTACGCCTTCTCGTGCGCTGCCTGCCATGGCGGCGGCGGGCAGGGCTTCGCGGAGGCGGTCGCGGCGTTCCCGCCCGACTACCAGCAGTGCACGCGCTGCCATCAACCCCAGAACGCCGCCCAGATGCCCGGCTCGCAAGTGGGGCTGTCGGTGATGGCGTTCTCGCTCGGCGACCCGCCGCCGCTGACGGACGCCGAGCGGCTCGCGCGCTTCGGCACCGCCGCCGGGCTCTACCACTACGTGCGCGCCACGATGCCGCGGTGGGCGCCGGGCAGTCTCGACGACGAGGCCTACCTGGACGTGACCAGCCACCTGCTGCGGCTCGCAGGCCTGCTGGCGGACGAGGAGGCGCTGAGCGCAGCGCAGCTCGCCGGGCAGCGGCTGGAGTGACGCGCGACCGCCGCGGCGCCGCGCGCAGCGTTCACCCGGCGGGGATGATCAACCGCTCCAGGTCGCGCGGGTACTCGGTCAGGAACGCCGGCTCGCCGTCGGTGACGAGGATGGTGTCGGAGTGGCGGAAGCCGCCCAGGCCCGGCACGTACAGCCCCGGCTCCACCGTGAACAGCATGCCCGGCTGCATCACGGTCTCGTCACCCACGTCGAGGAACGGTCCCTCGTGGTAGCGCAGGCCGATGTTGTGGCCCACGTGATGGCGCCAGGCATCGCCGAGCCCGTGCTCGTGCACGTAGGCGCGCACCGCCTCGTCGACGCTGGCGCAACTGCGCCCGGGCCGGCAGGCATCGATCGCCAGGTCCTGGAGCGCGAGCATGTGCGCGAACCACGTCCGCTGCGCGTCGCTCGGCTCGCCCATCACCATCGTGCGCTCGAGCTCGCTCCAGTAACCGAACATGGGGCAGGAGGCGCCGGTCACCAGGGTGTCGCCCGCCTGGAACACGGCATTGGTGGTGAGCGAGTGTGGCAGTGCGCTGTGGCTGCCGATCTGCCCGCGGTAGCCGGCGTGCGGTCCGCTGCGGCCCCACGACATCGGCCGGTAGGAGCCCGCGTAGGCGGCCAGCAGCTCGGCGTTGGCGAGCGAGGCGGCCTCGTCCTCCACCTCGGTCTCGCTGCGGCCGACCGCCGTGCGCTCCTGCAACAGCTCGTGCGCCCGGGCGCCCCAGCGCGCCGACTCGCGGATCAACGCCACCTCGGCGGGGCTCTTGACTTGCATCATCGTCTCGAGCGCATCGTCGAGCGGGGCGAAGGCGGCGCCGGTCACGTCCGAGAGCCTCGGGCCGCGGTAGCCCATCACCTTGGGGTAGCCGTCGCCGTCGCCGCCGAAGCGGCCCGTCACGCCGAGCGCGCGGAGTTCGTCGGCCAGGTGCTGCATGGGGTGGACGCGGTCGGGGTACTCGGGGTAGCTGATCACCCGGTCGACGTGTGCGTACGCCTCGGCGTGCTCGACCTCGAGGCGCGGCACGAACAGCACGCTCTCGCCGCTGGCGGCGATGACCAGCGCGATCGGTCGCTCGGTCGGCACGAAGGCGAAGCCGCTGAGGTACATCACCCGGTGGTTGCCCCACCAGATCAGCGCGTCGAGCCCCGCCGCCTCGGGGTGCGCGAGCAGGCGCTCGCGGCGCTCGCGGTGTTCGTCGGCGCCGATGGGTCGGGCGAGCGGAACGGACTCGTGGTCGGTCATGGTGCCTCCTGGGGGGCGGCCAGCGGCTGGCTGCGCGGCCAGCCGCGACCCTGCGGGCGCCGCCGGCTCTGCCGCCGGCTCTGCCGCCGGCTCTGCCGCCGGCAGTCGCGCTGCACGCGCGTGAGCCGTGTGCTTTGACGGCGTCGCTCGCAAGAATGTACAGTACGCCGACACCGCTTGCTACCATCTTGCATCTCGACTGCGTGCCAGCCAAGCTGGAGTCGACCCCGTTCCGAGGAGGCACACCGCATGAAGAGGATCCTCAAGGCCCTGGCCGTCGCCGCGACGGCGCTGCTGCTGAGCGCCCAGGCGCAAGGCGACCCGAACGTGTTCAACTTCGGCGTCTACTTCGAGCCCTCCGGCGTGGACCCGCACATCAGCACCGACGCGGCCGCCACCTGGATGGCCAACAACCTCTACGACACGCTGATCCGCTACGACACCACCACGCTCGACGACGGCACGGTCGTCGGCACCACCGACTACAAGCCCTGGCTGGCCGAGTCGTGGACGGTGTCGGACGACGGCAGCACGTTCGTGTTCCAGATCCGCGAGGGCGTGCCGTTCCACGACGGCAGCATCCTCAGCGCCGAGGACGTGGCCTTCAGCCTGCAGCGCGTGCTGACCCTGAACTTCGCGCCGGCGCAGCTGCTGCGCACCTGCATCACGCCCGAGCACGTCAGCGTCACCGGCCCGTACGAGGTCACCGTCGAGCTGATGACCACCTGCCCGTTCTTCATGAGCCTGCTGGTGCAGACGGCCACCGGCGCCATCCACAGCCGTGACTACGTCATGGCGAACGGCGGCGTCGAGGCCGAGACCATCAACGACCACATGCGCACCAATGCCATGGGTACCGGCCCCTTCACCTGGGGCGAGTGGGAGCCCGGCGTCATCTACGTGCTCGAGGCGTTCGACGACTACTGGGGCGGCCGCCCCAACCTCGACCGCGTCGACTTCCGCTTCATCAGCGACCTGGCCAGCCAGTACGTGCTGATGCAGCAGGGCAGCCTCG
>SLRI01000622.1 GCA_007131045.1 Rhodospirillales bacterium | reverse complement strand
TCCCAGGCGCATGATGGTTGATCCGGTTCGGGCGGGCGGGTATCCAGCGTGTTTTCGCACGGCTCGGCAAGCCTGCTTTTCCCGAGACGACGCCCATGCCGCAACCAGGCTGGCGAGGCGCGCCGTCGCCGGCTATGCGCGAAGTCACCGACGACGAGGCGTCACCCCGATGATCAAGACCGTCACCAGCAACTGGGCGTTGTTGCTGGGTATCGCCCTGCTCGTTCTCGGGCTCGGGCTGCAGAACACGCTGCTCGGCGTGCGGGCCGGCATCGAGGCGTTTCCCACCGCGCTCACCGGGCTGATCATGTCCGGCTACTCGATCGGCTTTCTGGTCTCGGCCGTGTTCACGCCCAAGATGGTGGCCAATGTCGGCCATGTCCGGGTCTTCGCAGCACTGACCGCGGTCGCCTCGTGCTCGATCCTCGCCCACAGCATCATGGTCGAGCCGCTCTCCTGGTTCGCCTTTCGCTTCGTCACCGGCTTTTGCATCTCGGGCGCCTACGTCATCACCGAGAGCTGGCTGAACAAGTCCGCGACCAACGAGAACCGCGGCTCGCTCCTGTCGGTCTACATGGTGGTGCAGCTCTCGGCCTGGGCCGGCGGCCAGCTGCTCTTGAACGTCGCCGATCCCGGCGGCTTCGCCCTGTTCATCACCGCCTCGATCCTGCTGTCGCTCGCCGTCGTGCCGATGCTCTTGACCGCGAGCCCCGCCCCGGCGCTCGCGCCCGCCCGGCATTTCAGCCTGAAGAAGCTCTACCGGAGCTCGCCTTTGGGCTTCGTCGGGATGTTCGGGGTCGGGCTCAGCCAGGGTGCCTTCTTCGGCATGGGCGCGGTGTTCGCCGGGGCCGCCGGCCTGCCGATCGCGCAGATCTCGTTCTTCATGGCGCTGACGATCATCGGCGGGGTGCTGCTGCAGTGGCCGATCGGCAAGCTCTCCGACCTCTTCGACCGGCGCAAGGTGCTGATCGCCAACACCCTCGTCGCCGGGCTCGCGACCGGCTTCGTCGGCATCGTCGGCACCGCCGATTTCACCGTCGTCGCCGCCGCCTTCTTCGTCTACGGTGGGATGTGCCTGCCGATGTACGCGCTCTGCATCGCGCACACCAACGATCACCTCGACAACGAGGACATGGTGGCGGCCAGCGGCTCCCTGGTGCTCACCGCCGGCATCGGCATGGTCATCGGCCCGCTGCTCGCCGCCGGCGGCATGGATCTCAGGGGCCCGGCCGGCTTCGCCTTGTTCCTCGCGGTCGTCCATCTCGGCGTCGGCGGCTTCGGGCTCTACCGGATGACCCGTCGCGCCTCGCTGCCGGCCGAGGCGCAAGGCCAGCACATCTACGTGTCGCAACCGAGCCCGATCGCCCAGGCCCTGGCCCAGGAGGCGGCGGTCGAGAACCAGGAGCCGCAACAAGCGGAGCCGGCGTCGCAATCTCCGCTCGCATCATCGCCCGGTCAGGGCTATACTTGATCTGTCTGTCAGTGCTGAGGGCTGTTTTCGAACTTGTCCGCGTTCTGTTTTCACCGCGTCATTTTTCGGTCGCGATCGAACGGAGCATCCGTCGCGAACCCCTCTCGGCGCTTCATCTTGCTGACGTCGTGTGGTCGTTCGCCGCGGAGCGGGGGAGCGGTCAGCGCTTCGTGCTCGACCTCGGGGACTGGCGGCGATCCCTTGTTTGTCCACGCGGGAGCCGCTCGATGAGCAGCAAGATTTTTGTCGCGAACTTCCCCTTCAGCACGACCTCCGAGGAGCTCGAGGAGCTGTTCGGCCAGCACGGCGAGGTCGTCTCCGCCAAGGTGGCGACCGATCGCGAGACCGGGCGAAGTCGGGGCTTCGGCTTCGTCGAGATGGGCTCGCCCGATTCGGCCGCCGCCGCCATCCAGCAGCTCAACGGCTTCGACATGGGCGGCAGGCCTCTGGCTGTCCGGGTCGCCGAGGATCGCGGTGGTCCCGGTGGTGGTGGTGGCGGCCGGCCGGGCGGCAATCGCAGCGGCCCCGGCGGTCCGCGCCGCGACAGCTTCGGCCGCCCGCCCCGACGCCAGTTCTGAGCCGACTTCGCGGCTGACGCGGCGCTCGGCGCAATCCGAGCGACGGTGGAGAGCAAACGAGCCGCTCGCCAGCCGGGCGGCGGTGCCGGGCAGTCGTGTCGCTGCCACTTCGGGGCACCGACATTGAAGGCGGCATGCCGCCTCATTACATCCCGGGCGCCCGCGGCCTTCGCCGCACCCGCCCCCTTTTGGCACAGGTCATGATCGTCGAGCTCAACGCCCGGTCGCGCGAGGTCTTTCGCCAGATCGTCGACGCCTACATGGCGACCGGCGAGCCGGTCGGCTCGCGCACCATCTCGCGCCGGCTCGACGAGCAGGTGTCGCCCGCCACCATCCGCAACGTCATGGCCGACCTCGAGGAGGCCGGCCTGCTGAGCGCGCCGCACACCTCGGCCGGCCGAATGCCGACCGAGGCGGGGCTCAGGCTCTATGTCGACGGGCTCCTGGAGATCGGCGGCATCTCGGAGGAGGACCGGCAGCGGATCGACAGCCAATGCGCGATCGCCGGACGCTCGCTCGACGCGGTGCTGGCCGATGCGACCGAGACCCTCTCCGGCCTCTCGCGCTACGCCGGCCTGGTGATCGCTCCCACCACCAAGCGGCCCTACAAGCACATCGAGTTCCTCCCGCTCTCGCCCGGCCGCGCCCTGGTCGTCACCGTGACCGACGGCGGAATGGTCGAGAACCGGGTGATCGAGGTGCCGATCGGCATGTCCCCTTCCACCCTGGTCGAGGCCGGCAACTACCTGACCGCGAGACTGGCCGGGCGGACCTTCGCCGAGGCGCGCGAGGAGATCGAGCGGGAGATCAAGGCGCGCGAAGGGGAACTCGACGGCTTGGCACAGAAGGTCGTGGCCTCCGGCCTCGCCACCTGGGGTGGTGCCGACGACGAGAACGGCGGCACCCTTCTGGTGCGCGGCCACGCCAACCTGCTCGACGACGTCAACAACCTGGTCGACCTCGAGCGCATCCGCTCGCTCTTCACCCTGCTGGAGACCAAGCGCGCCTTCCTCAAGTTGATCGAGCTCTCCGACGCGGGTAAAGGCGTGCAGATCTTCATCGGCTCCGAGAACGAGCTCTTCGCCCACAGCGGCTGCTCGGTGATCATCGCCCCCTACCGGGCCGGCGGCGAGACCGGCAAGCCGCCGGCGGTGGTGGGGGCGATCGGCGTGATCGGCCCGACCCGCATGAACTATTCCAGGATCATCCCGATGGTCGACCATACCGCCCGGGTGATCAGCCGCCTCCTGGGCAGCCCCAACAGTGAGAAGGACTGATGCAAGCAGATTCCGATCAGAGCCAAGAGCCGGGCGGCAACGCCTGGAGCCGGCGCGACAACGACGGCCAAAAGCCCGGGCCGGAAGGCAAGCCCCAGACCGACCCCCAGGCTGACCCCCAGGCCGAGGCGACAGCCGAGGGCGAGCCCGCCGCCGAGGACACGATCCCCGGCGATCCCGCAGCCGAGGCGGGCGAGCTGCGCGACAAGGTGCTGCGCACGCTGGCCGAGATGGAGAACCTGCGCCGCCGGCATACCCGCGAGCTCGACGACGCGCGCAAATACGCCATGGCCGGCTTCGCCCGCGACCTGCTCGACGTCGCCGACAACATGCGCCGGGCGCTGGCCGCCGTGCCGGAGGAGGCGCGCGAGAACAACGAGCTGGTCCGCAACCTGCTCGACGGGGTGGAGCTGACCGAGCGCACGTTGCTCAACGCCTTCGACAAGCACGGGGTCAAGAAGGTCGCGCCCGAGCGCGGCGAGAAGTTCGACCACAACCGGCATCAGGCGATGTTCGAGGTGCCGACCGCCGACCTGCCGCCGGGCCATGTCGCCGACGTCATGCAGACCGGCTGGGTGATCAGCGACCG
>SLRI01000184.1 GCA_007131045.1 Rhodospirillales bacterium | reverse complement strand
GTGCTGCGCGATCTCGACGATGCGGATGCCCTTCGCACGCGGCTCGCCCGGGGCTCCAGGCTCGCCATCGTCGGCGGCGGGTTCATCGGCCTCGAGGTCGCGGCCACCGCCCGGGCCCGGGGCGTCGAGGTGACCGTGATCGAGCTCTTGCCCCGGCTCCTGGCCCGCACCGTGCCCGAGCCGCTCGCGGCAAAGCTGCAGCAGCGCCACGAAGCTGCAGGCGTCGACATTCGGCTCGAGCGGCGGATCGAGGGGCTGCGGGCGGCGGGCGAGGCGGTGCGACTGGTCCTCGACGACGGCCACGAGATCGTGGCGGACACGCTGCTGGTCGGCATTGGTGCCGTGCCCCGGACCGGTCTCGCCGAGGCTGCCGGGCTCGCGGTCGAGGGCGGCATCCTGGTCGATGCGACGCTGCGCACCAGCGATCCGGACATCTATGCGGCAGGCGACGTCACGGCCTTCGCGGAGCCCCGCACCGGCACGCGGCAGCGGCTCGAATCCTGGGACAATGCCGAGGCGCAGGGGGCGCTCGCCGCGTGCAACATGCTGGGCGCCGGCGAGGCCCTCGACCGGCTGCCCTGGTTCTGGTCGGACCAGTACGAGCTGACACTGCAGATGGCGGGGCAGATGGCAGGGCAGGTCATGGGTGACGGCGCGGTGATCGAGCGGCGGATCGGTGATGACGGGCTCGTCCTCTTTCACCTCGACGAGGCGGGCCGGATCGCCGCCGTGAGCGCGCTCGGCCCCAGCTCGATCGCCAAGGAATTCAAGCTCGCCCAGCGCCTCGCCGAAGGGCGCAAACGGGTCGATCCGGCGAGCCTCGAGGACCCGAAGACCAGTCTGAAGGCGCTGTTGCGCCGAGGGGGAGACCAATGACGACGATGACCCGCGACCGCTACGTCCTTGCCGGCGATGCCGACAACAAGACCCAATTGACCCAGGCGGCCTTCGAGGACGAGGTCGAGGAGCAGTGGTTCTCGCCCGAGGTCGACAAGAAGAAGCTCAAGGCGCTGATGCGCCGCGAGGACGGCCCGGCCCTTCGCCATTTCGGTATCTGGCTGGCCCTGCTGATCGGCTCCGGCGTCGGCGTGGTGCTGACCTGGGGAAGCTTCTGGGTGGTGCCGTTCCTCTTGGTCTACGGCGTGATGTACGCGATGTCGGATCACCACGCCCATGAGCTCAGCCACGGCACCCCCTTCAAGACCCGCTGGCTCAACGAGGTGCTCTACCACCTCAACAGCTTCATGACCCTGCACGAGGCCTATTACTGGCGCTGGAGCCACACCCGCCACCACACCGACACACTGCTGGTCGGCCGCGACCCCGAGATCGCGGTGATGGCGCCCCCCGACATCAAGAAGATCTTTTTGGACTTCTTCTTTCTGCAATCCGGCTGGACGCTGCTGAAGACCATTTTCAGGAACGCCACCGGCAAGGTCGCGGGTGACGGGGCGCACTTCATCCCCGAGGGCGAGCGCGCCAAGGTGGTCCGGCTGTCGCGCCTCTATGTCCTGATCTTCGTGGCCATCATCGCCGCCTGCGTCGTCTTTCAGACCATCCTGCCGGCGGTGCTGCTGGTGACCCCGCGGTTCTGGGGCGGCTTCGTCGCCCAGACCTTCAACATCACCCAGCACGCGGGCCTGCGCGAGAACATCCGCGACCACCGGCAGAACACCCGGACCTTCCACGCCAACCCGGTCTACCGCTTCCTCTACATGAACATGAACTACCACATCGAGCACCACATGTTCCCGATGGTGCCCTTCCACCGGCTACCCGAACTCCATCGGCTGATCGAGGACCAGTGCCCGCCGGCCTACCCGAGCGTCTGGGCCACCTACCGCGATTTCGTCCCGGCGCTGAAGAAGCAGCTCGAAGACCCGAGCTACCACATCGTGCGGCCGTTGCCGGAGCGGGCCGCGGTGGCGGCCGAGTAGAGCGTCACGGTGGGCGATCGCTCCCCCTTCCTGCTAGAGGTCTGCGTCGAGAACACCGATGGGCTGATCGCGGCCCAGGAGGCGGGGGCGGATCGCGTCGAGCTCTGCGCGTCGCTGCTCGAGGGCGGGCTGACGCCGAGCCTCGGCATGGTCGAGCTGGCGCTCGAGGCGGCGCGCATTCCCATTCACGTCATCGTCCGGCCGCGGGGTGGCGACTTTCTCTATTCCGACATCGAGTTCCGGGCGATGCGTGCCGATGTTCGGGCCTTGCGCGGGCTCGGCGTCGCGGGCGTCGTCGTCGGCTGCCTGACCCCCGAGGGAGAGGTCGACGAGGCCCGGATGGCGGCCCTCGTCGACGATGCCGGGTCGCTCTCGGTCACCTGTCACCGCGCCTTCGACATGGCCGCCTATCCGCTCCTGGCGGTCGAGGCGCTGGTCCGCTCCAAGGTCGATCGGGTGCTCACCAGCGGTGGGCACGCGACCGCCGAAGCGGGAGCCGAGATGATCGCCCAGGTGGTGCAGGCGGCAGCAGGGCGGCTTCGGGTGATCGCCTGCGGCGGGCTCGATGCCACGAACATCGCGCGGCTTCGGGCGGCGTGCGACCCGGACGAAATGCATTTCGCAGCCCTTCGCCAGGTGCCGAGTGCGATGACCTTTCGCAATCCGAAGATCGCCATGGGTGGCGCCGACCGCGAGCGGGAATATCTGGTCACGGTGAGTAATGCCGATGCCATACGGGCCACGATCCGAGCCGCCAGGGGTGAGCTAGCGGAGAGCTGAACGATGCAGGCTTTCGTCTACGAGGCGCTGCCGGTTCGGGTGGTGTTCGGCTGGGGTAGGATCGAAGAGGTCGCAGCCGAGGCGGAGCGGCTCGGGATGCGCCGGGCGCTGGTGCTTTCGACTGCCGGCCGGGGGGCGGCGTTGGCCGAGGATGTGGCGGCCAGGCTCGGCGGGGTGTGCGCGGGCGTGCATCCCGGGGCGGTGATGCACACGCCCGTCAGTGCCACGGAGGCGGCGCTCGAGGTCGTTCGCGAGCCGCGGATCGACGGGCTGGTGGCGGTCGGCGGTGGGTCGACCACGGGGCTGGCCAAGGCCCTGGCACTTCGGACGGACCTGCCGCAGCTGGTGCTGCCCACGACCTATGCGGGCTCGGAGATGACGCCGATCCTGGGCGAGACCGAAGGGGGGAAGAAGACGACGCGGCGCGATCTTCGGGTGCTGCCCGAGACCGTGATCTACGATCCGGCGCTCACGCTGGGCCTGCCGCTCTCGGTGACCGCGACCTCGGGGCTGAACGCGATCGCGCATGCCGTCGAGGCGCTCTATGCGGAAAACCGCAACCCGGTGATCGATCTTCTGGCCGAGGAGGGTATCCGGCGGCTCGCCCGCGCCCTGATAGAGCTCCGCGCCGCCCCGGAGGATCGGACGGCGCGGACGGCGGCCCTTTATGGCGCCTGGCTCTGCGGCATCTGCCTCGGCTCGGTGGGCATGGCGCTGCACCACAAGCTCTGTCACGTGCTCGGCGGCATGTTCGACCTGCCGCATGCCGAGACGCACGCCGTCATCCTGCCGCACGTGGTGGCCTTCAATGCCGAGGCCTGCCCCGAGGCGATGGCGGCGGTGGGCCGGGCGCTGGGCGCGGCCGATGCGGCGAAGGGCCTGGAGCAGCTGGCGCGGTCGCTCGGCATTGGGCGCGCACTGCGCGATCTCGGGATGCCCGAGGACGGGATCGAGCGGGTGGTCGAGGCGGTGCTCGAGCAGCCGCCTTGGAACCCCCGGAAGCTGACAGGGGACGGGCTTCGGGCTATGCTGGCCCGTGCCTGGCATGGTGCGCCACTAGGCACCGGCTGACGATCAGGAGCAGACGATGCGCAAGTTGCAGTCGCAGGGGGTTCACCACATCACCCTGGTCGGCGCCGACCGGCAGACCTCGATCGACTTCTGGGAGGGCGTGCTCGGCATGCCCTTCGTCTTCGAG
>SLRI01000638.1 GCA_007131045.1 Rhodospirillales bacterium | reverse complement strand
GTGATCGAAGGCGAAGGCCAGCACCTGCGGCCAGTGGCGCTCGCGGTTGGTGCTCCAGTGCAGCTGCTCGAGCGTCGGGTCCTTCCTGAGCGCCCGAACCGGCGAGCCGTGCTCCAGGAAATGCTCGAGTTCGGTCCAGGACGGGATCGCCGGCGCACAGCCGTGCCGCGAGACGGCGAAGGCGCCGCAGGCATTGGCCAGCCGGCAGCATTCGGCGAGTTGCAGGTCCCGGAGATAGCCGCGCAGGAACCCGCTCATGAACGCGTCGCCGGCGCCCAGCACGTTGTAGACCTCGACCGGAAAGCCCGGGCCCTTGATGCCGTCCTCGATGTCGTCCGGGATCGGCCCCTCGAAGGCGACGCAGCCCATCGGCCCGCGCTTGCAGACGATCAGTGCGCCGGGGGCCAGCTCACGCACCTTCTCGATCGCGGCCAGCGTGTCGGTGGTGCCGCCGGCGATGTGCAGCTCCTCCTCGGTGCCGACGATAAGGTCGCAGAGCGGCAGGATGGTCTGCAGATGCGCCGTGGTCTTTGCACTCTCGACGAAGCGCTCCTCGCCGAGGCCGTGGCCGGTGAGCCCCCAGAGCACCGGCCGGTAGTCGATGTCGAAGGCGACCTTGCGGCCGTTGGCCCGGGCGACCTCGGCGGCCTTGCGCGACGCGGCGTCGAGATTAGGGCGCGAGAAATGCGTGCCGGAGACGACCACAGCCTTGGCCGAGGCGATATAGGCCTCGTCGATGTCGGCGGGCTCGAGGGCACTGTCGGCGCAGTTCTCGCGGTAGAAGATCAAGGGGAAGGTGTCGCGGTCGCGGATGCCGAGAATGACCAGCGAGGTCAGCCGTTCCGGATCGGTCTTGAGGCAGCTGGTGTCGACGCCCCAGCGCTCGACCTCCTCCTTGATGAAGCGGCCCATGTGCTCGTCGCCGACGGCGGTGATCAGGCCGGACTTCAGCCCGAGCTTGGCCGTGCCGACGGCGATGTTGGTCGGACAGCCGCCCACGTATTTGGCGAAGCTGGAGGTGTCCTCGAGCCTGCCGCCGACCTGCTCGCCGTAGAGATCGACCGACGAGCGGCCGATCGTGACGACATCGAGCTGCGTCTCGGACATTCGTTCTGGCCTCCCCTGTCGTTGCAGCTCTCTTGAAACATACATTCCACCGACACGCAAGGATGGAACGCCTATTCCTTCCGGCGGCCGCGCCCTTGCACCAGCTTGCGGCCGGTCTCGAGGACGAGGCAGGTGGCGAGGCACATCGCAGCGGCCAGCGAGCGCACCTGCTGCACCTCGGCGTCGCGGACGAAGAGCGTGGGCTTGCCGAAGGCGGTCAGCGGGCTCACCGAAAGATCGGTGACGACCACCACCTCGAGCTTTCGCTGGGCGGCCGCGCGCACCACCTCGAGCGTCTCCGGGGCATAAGGCTTGAAGCTGATGGCCAGCATGACGTCGTCCGGGTGGAGCGAGCGCAGATACTGCGCGAGCATGCCGCCCTGGTTGTCGAGCAGTCGGGTCGGGCGCTCGAGGTTCAAGAGGCCGTAGAGGAAGTAGGACGCGATCGGCAGGCTGCGCCGCTGGGCGACGATGTCGATACCGCGGGCGCGGGCGAGCCGTGTCGCCGCCTCGTCGAGCGCCTCGCGCGGGGTCTCGGCGGCGAGATCGTCGATCGCCCGGTGTGCGGCGGCGGCCAACTGGTCGAGCGTGTCGGCGCCTTCAGCCTCACCCTGCTCGCGCTGCGCCAGGCGGTCCGTATAGGACGGCATCTGCTCGACCAAGCGCAGGCGAAACAGCCGCTGCATGTCGCTGAAGCCGTCGAAGCCCAGCGCCTGGGCGAAACGGACCAGCGCCGAGGGCGGCACGCCGGCCTGCTCGGCCACGGTCGCCACGGTCTCCAGCGCGATGGTGTTGGGGTGGGCGAGCGCGAACACGGCGATGTCCTTGAGCCTCGAGCTCAATCCGGCATGCCGAGCGGCGATCAGCTGCTCGAGATCGGCGAAGCTGTCGGGCGGCGGCGCCGCTTGGCTGGACGACATCTGTTTCACGGTCGGCACATTCGTTCCAAGCGATGTCTCTTTGGAATTTTTGTTCCAAGCCTCTTGATCGAGTGGATAGAATGTGTATTCCATATTGGCAAGCAGATGGAAGCGCCGTTCCGAATGGGTCGTCTGGTCCAGCGTGGTCGGCGGCGTTCTGCACCAGCAACCGGGAGGTCGAGAATGACGATTGCGAGGACAGTCGGTGCCGCGGCACTGGCAAGCGCCCTGATGGCCGGCACGGCCATGGCCGATACCCAGATCATCGTGGTGAGCCACGGCCAGGCGGCCGATCCCTTCTGGTCGGTGGTCGTGAACGGCGTCCAGGAGGCGGCGCGCGACTACGACGTGCAGGTCGACTACCGGGCACCCGAGACCTTCGACATGGTCGCCATGGGCAGCCTGATCGATGCCGCCGTCAACCAGGAGCCCTACGGCCTGGTCGTTTCGATCCCGGACGCCGACGCGCTCGGCCCGTCGATCGAGCGGGCGGTCGCTGCCGGCATCCGGGTCATCTCGATGAACTCGGGCTCCGACGTCTCGGCCCAGCTCGGCGCCCTGCTCCATGTCGGGCAGGAAGAGTACGACGCCGGCTTGATCGCGGGCGAGAGGCTCGCCGAGATGGGCGGCACCACGGCCATCTGCATCAACCAGGAAGTCGGCAACGTGGCGCTCGATCTGCGCTGCGACGGCTTTGCCGCCGGCTTCGGCGGCGACGTGACCGTCCTGCCCGTCACCATGGACCCGGGTGAGATCCGCTCGCGGCTGATGGCGGCGATCGACGTCAATCCCGACATCGACACGATCCTGGCGCTGGGCGCCTCGACCGCCGGCGAGCCGGCGCTGCAGGCCTTGGAGCAGATCGGCATGGCCGGCGAGATCAATCTCGCGAGCTTCGATCTCTCGGCGACCTTCCTCGAGGCCGTGGCCGACGGCAAGGCCGTCTTCGCCATCGACCAGCAGCAGTTCCTGCAGGGCTACCTGCCGGTCGCGTTCTTGGCGCTGCATGCCCGCTACGGCCTGATGCCGGGCGGCAACGTGCCCTCGGGACCGAACCTGGTGACCGCGGACGAGGCACCGATGGTGGTCGAGCTCAGCGCTCGGGGTATTCGCTGACGCGAACCGATGGTGCGCGACCGAGCCGGTGACGGCTCGGTCGCCGCCCGATCATTGATCAACGCCTCGGGAGGCTGGCATGGCAGTGGCAACCGGCGACGAAAGGCTGCAACAGGCATCATTGCTCGTCCGGCTGATGCGCCGGCCGGAGCTCGGCGCCGTGGCGGGCGTCATCCTGGTCGCGCTCTTCTTCTGGGTGTTGGCCAGCGACCGGATGTTCACGCTCTCCGGTGTCTTGACCTTCATGTCGCCGGCGGCCCAGCTCGGCATTCTCGCGATCGGCGCCGCGCTCTTGATGGTGGGCGGCGAGTTCGACCTCTCGGTCGGCTCCATGGTGGCCTTCTCCGGACTGATCTTCGGCACCGCCGTGACGGTCGTGCAACTGCCGCTGATCCTCGCGATCGTCGTCACCTTCGTTCTGGCCGCGGCCTTCGGCGCGCTGAACGGGCAGATCGTGCTGCGCACGGGCCTGCCCTCCTTCATCGTCACCTTGGCCTTCCTCTTCATCTTTCGCGGCCTCACCCTGGTCGGGCTCAAGTGGGCGACCGGCGGCTCGACGCAGATGCGCGGCATTCGTGACGCCGTGGGCGACAGTGCCATCGCCCCGCTGTTCTCCGGCCAGGCCTTCACCGGCCTCTTCGCCTGGCTCGCCGAGCGCGGCATGATCGACACCTTCGCCACCGGCCTGCCGCGGGTCACCGGGATTCCGGTCGACATCATCTGGTTCATCGGCCTCGCCATCGTCGGCACCATCGTCTTGACCAAGACCCGGG
>SLRI01000130.1 GCA_007131045.1 Rhodospirillales bacterium | reverse complement strand
GGACCAGGAGGTTGGCGAGGCGGATGTCGGCGTGGATCAGGTTGTAGCGCTCTGGCTCCCGGCCGAAGGCTTCGAGCCGCCGCTCGAGCGTCGCCTCCTGGCGCTCGAGGACGTCCAGGGCGGCCTGGTCCATGGCCGGCGCCACCCGCCAGTCGCCCCAGTTGGGCGTGGGCCCCAGGATATGCGCATCATCCCAGGTCAAGCGCTCGAAATTCGCCGGAAGCTGCCAGCGCATCACGTGCTCGTGCAGCCTGGCCGAGACCTCGCCCAGTTGCTGGAACGGCACGGTCAGGTCGTCCTCGGTCTCGTCCGGCTCCCTGCCATCGATGAACTCGAACAGCACCATGTGCCGCTCACGCGGCAGCCGCTGGCTTCGGCCGTGCTGGATGCGCTCGCCGTCGAGGCCGGGAATGGCGGTCGGCGTGATCACGCCCGTGTCCCGCTCGATCGCGTCCATCCAGGCGAGCTCGCAAGCAATCGCGTTCTTCGAGTGGTAGCCCTCGCGGTGCAACCGCAGCACCACCTTCTCCGCACCCTGCGGCTCGATCAGATAGGTCGCGTTCTCGCTCAGATTGATGAGGCGGCAGGGTGTCTCGCGATCGATCCCCCAGAGCGGCAGCGAATCGCGCGCCAGCTCGTCGAGGCGCTCGACCAGCGCCTCGTGGGTCAAGGGATCGTCGGCCATCTGATCGTGGCTCATGGGTCTCCCCGGTCGACTGTTGCAGCTCAGATTTCGGCGATGGCCTCGAGCGATTCCGGCAGCGTCTGGCCGCCATCGACCACCACCGTTTGCCCGGTGATGTAGCCCGCCTCGTCGGCGACGAAGAAGAGTGCGGCGTTGCCGATGTCCTCGACGTCGCCCAGCCGCTTCAGGGGGATCGAGGCCGCCATGGTATCGAGATAGTCCTGGCCCAGCCCCTCGAGCCCCTCGGTGACGATGTTGCCGGGCATCACCGCGTTGATCGTGACGTTGTAGCGCGAGAGCTCCATGGCCGCGGTCGTGAGGAAGCCGAGTTGGCCGGCCTTCGAGGCACCATAGTGGGTCCAGCCGGGAAAGCCGGTGAGCGGGCCGGTGATCGAGGAGGTGATGACCACCCGCCCTTTCCCCCGCTTCTGGAAGGCCGGCAGCGCCGCCTTGACCGAGAGGAAGCTGCTCTTGAGGTTGGTCCGCAGCACGTGGTCCCACTCGTCCGGGTCCATGTCGACCATCTTGGTCTGCGGGAAGATGCCGGCATTGGCACAGAGGATGTCGAGGCCGCCGTAAGTTTCCTCGGCCTTGGCGACAACGCCTTGGAGCGCCGCATAGTCGGTGACGTCGGCCGCGATGTGGATCGCCTTGCCACCGACCTCCTCCATCTCGGCCACCGCCTTCGGGCCGTCGGCCGCGGTGCGCGAGACGAGCACGACATTGGCACCCTGGCGGGCCATCACCCGGGCGATGCCGCGACCGATCCCCTTGGTCCCACCGGTGACGATGGCGGTGCGGCCCTCGATCGATGTCAGCATTTTGGCTCCCTCTCCCCTGTTTCGTGTGCCTGCCGACGAACATGGTAGCGTCGACATCACGCGGAGAGAAGAGGGTGCCGCCCTGGCTGGTGCCGCCCTAGCTGGTGCCGAACGTCTCGGCGATGATGCTGGCGTACCAGGCATCTGCCTCGAGCCGCTGCTCGCGCCTCAGCTCGTCGCTCTCGCCGACCTCGGAGACGAAGCCGTCGAAGCTGGTGATCCGGCCGTCCCGGGGCTCGTAATTGGCGCCGATCTTGACGGTGTCCTCGGGTGCGGTCGAGCTCCAGCAGGTGTTGCGGTAGCGGACCGGAAAGAGCCTCGAGCCCGTCAGCTCGTGACGCAGCACCATGGCCGCGACCTTGGCCTGGCTGTTGGCCGAAAAGCCGGACTTGGGCATGTCCCCGGCGAGCGAGGCGTCGCCCAGGACGACGACGTCGGGCAGGATGGTGGATGCCATGCTGTCCGGCTCGACCGGGCACCAGCCGCTCTCGTCGGTAGCACCCGCGGCAGCGGCGACGAGGCCTGCCTGCTGCGGCGGGATGCAGTTGATAACGTCGGCCTCGAACACCTCGCCGTCCTCGTTGGTGACGGTCATCGCATCGGTGTCGACCGCCACCACCTTGCCGCCGAAATCGCCCGGCACCCACTCGATCATGCCGGGATAATGGGTCCGCCACGCCTCCTCGAAGAGCGCCTGCTTGGAGAAGCTGGGCTTGGCATCGAGGATCAGGATCTTGGCCGTGGGGTTGTGCTGGGTGAACTGATGCGCCACCAGCGAGACCCGCTCGTAAGGTCCGGGCGGGCAGCGATAGGGGTTGGGCGGCGCCACCATGAGGAAGGTGCCGCCTTCCCGCATGCCCATGAACTGCTCCTTCAAGAGCCGGGTCTGCGGCCCCGCCTGAAAGGCGTGCGGCATGATCTCCGCGGCCGCCTCGTCGTAGCCGTCGATCGCATCCCAGCGCATGGCGATGCCGGGTGCCAGCACCAGCTTGTCGTAGTCGAGGGTGGTGCCGTCCTCCAGCTCGAGGATGCGGCTCTCGGCATCGACCCCGACGGCCCGGCCCTGCACCACCTCGACACCGAGCTCGGCCAATTGGTCATAGCCGTGGGTGATGTCCTCGAAATCGACCAGGCCACCGAGATAGAGGTTGGAATAAAAGCACGTGGTGTGTACCGGATTGGCCTCGACCAGGGTGACGCCGAGCTCCGGTGCATCCTGCTTCAAGAACCGCGCCATGGTGGCGCCGCCGGGGCCGCCGCCCACGATCACCACCCGCGCCGCCTCGGCCCGGAGCGGCAAGGGCGCGCCCAGCGTGCCGGCCGCCACCGCGAGGCCACTCGCACCGAGCGCCCGGTTGAATCGCCGCCGTCCGATCGAGATCGTCATGGTTCTGCCCTCTTGACGCTGATGCCTGCCGCCAAACGCACGATCGTCCACGCCGCAGGTGCGCTCGGCCCTTCTACTCGCGCGCGTAGTAGGCGGCGAGGGCGGCGACCTGCTCGTCGTCGAGCGATCGGGCGATCATCCGCATCGTCGAATGATCGCGTTCGCCTTCTTTATACGCGGTCAGCGCCGAAATGAAATAGTCCGTGGGCAGCCCGGCAATCGGCGGAATTCCCGCAATATCTTCGTTATTTCGGTGACACGAGCTGCAGTCCTGGGCCAAGTAGGCCCCGTATTCGACATCGCCGGCCGCGGCGTTCGGCAGCGCCGTCGTCGCACCGAGCAGGAGCGCGAGCGCCAGCGTCCGGCCCTTCAGCCAACCCCGACGCACGATCGCCTCCGCCGCGACGTTTTCGACAAAAGGGCGGGGGACGAAAGGACGGGCCGGCATCGATCCCTCTTCCCGGGCCGATGCCGGCTGCGCTCCGCCTGCCGGCTGCACTCAGTCGATCGTGCGCTGACCGGCCTCGTCGTCATCCTCGACGGCTTCACCGGTCGGCCCGACGCCATCGTCGGCAGGAGCGGTGCCGCCCGTCCCGTCGGCAGGAGCGGTGCCCGTCCCGTCGGCAGGAGCGGTGCCCGTGCCGTCGGCAGGAGCAGGGCCCGCATCGTCGGCGGGACCAGGGTCGTCGCAGGCCGCGAGGCCGAAACCGCCGAGCCCGAGCATGAGCGCCAAGGCAAGGGTACGGGCCTGGGCCCGGTTGGGAACAATAAACATGCGTTTCCTCCGTTGGTGGAGGCCATTAGACGCCCCCGCCCCCCCGAAGGTTCCCGAAAACCGCGCCACACCTTCCGGAATGTGTCCAAACGTCCACCTGCCCCGTGATCAGCCGATCGCGATGCTCGCGAAATCGCGCCACTCGTTGCCGGCCTCGTCCTGCCAGACGACCTCGAGCTCACCAGGCTCGTCCACCTTCAGCATGAAGGCCTGGTACGGGTTGGCGGCGACGCCCGAGCTCCAGCGGGC
>SLRI01000625.1 GCA_007131045.1 Rhodospirillales bacterium | reverse complement strand
GCAGGCCCTCGCAGTCCAGCGTGACGACGCGGCGGTCGGCGAGCTCGGCCGCCGCGGTGTGGGCGGAGAGAAAGGCGATGCCGAGGCCGGCCATCACCGCCTGCTTGATCGTCTCGTTGCTGTCGATCTCCATGCCGATCTCGGGCTCGATGCCGGCTTCGGCGAAGAGCTTCTCGGCCAGGGCGCGGGTGCCGGAGCCGGCCTCGCGCATCAAGAAGACCTCGCCGCCGAGGCCCGCGAGCCGGAGCCTGTTGCCCGTGAGCGGGTGGTCGGGCGGGGCGATGATCACGTGCGGGTGGTCGCCGATGACCTCGGCCTCGACCGCGAGGTCTTCCGGCGGCCGGCCCATCACCGCGAAGTCGAGGGCGAAGTCGCTGAGCGCCTCGATGGTGGCGGCCCGGTTGCCGACCGAGAGCCTGAGCTCGATCAGCGGCCGCTCGCGGCGAAAGGCGGCCAGCGCGAAAGGGGCGAAGTATTTCGCCGTGCTGACCACGCCGACCGCGACCCGGCCGCGCTCGACGCTGCCCAGGGCCTCCAGCGCCTCGGCGCATTCGGCGAGGGCGGTGTCGATCTTGGTCTGGGCGCTCAACAGCTCCCGGCCGGCGTCGGTGACGGCGAGGCCTTGCGCGTGACGTTCGGTAAGCGGCATGCCGACCAGCGCCTCGAGCTGCTTGAGATGCAGGCCGACGGCCGGGGCGGTGACATTCAGGCGCTGTGCCGCGGCGCTGATCGTGCCGGTCTCGACCAGGGCACGCAATGCCCTCAGCTGCTTGAGGCCGATGGCGCGGGCGAGCGTCGAAAGTTTTTCTTTCATCCGACGAAACATATTTCGTT
This sequence comes from Rhodospirillales bacterium, assembly GCA_007131045.1. Classification (GTDB taxonomy): domain Bacteria; phylum Pseudomonadota; class Alphaproteobacteria; order Geminicoccales; family Geminicoccaceae; genus SLRI01. The sequence continues at coordinate 3,091 of SLRI01000625.1, read as the reverse complement.
TTTTCTTTTCCTTCAAGTCGGGCTAGAAGCCTGATCGTCAGTGGTGTCGGCTCACTCGGCCAGGGCGAAAAGACACCCGGCGATCGCGCTGGGAGGCGATCGGGAGACGATGAATCTGAAAACCCATCTCGACCAGTGGGCGGCACGTGCCGGTGCTGGTGCACCGCGCGCCGAGATCGCCCAGGTGGTGCTCGCCCTGTCGCGGGCCGCGGTGGACCTCGCCGAACGGATCAGCCTCGGGCCCCTGCAGTCGGGTTTCGGCGAGGTGGTCGGCGAGAACCCGGACGGTGACGCGCAGGCCGCGCTCGACGTGGTGGCCGACCGGCTGTTTCAGGCGGCCTTGGCCGCCGCACCGGTGGCGGTGACCGGCTCCGAGGAGTGCCCGACCGCGCAGGTGCTCGATGGCGAGGCACCGCTGGTCGTCGTCATCGACCCCCTGGACGGCTCCTCGAACATCGAGACCAACCTTTCGGTCGGCACCATATTCGGCATCCTGCCGATGACCGGGCGCGGGCCCGATGCGGTGGTGCTGCAGGCCGGCCGGCGGCTCCTGGCGGCCGGGATGGTGGTCTACGGGCCGCAGACGACGCTGATCCTGACGCTGGGCGAGGGCACGGCGCAGTTCATCCTGGATCGCCGCGAGCGGGTCTTCGTCTGCACCGAGCCCAAAATGGTCATCCCGCAGGGTCGGGCCGAGTTCGCGATCAATGCATCGAACTACCGGCACTGGGACGCCGCGATCAGGGCCTATGTCGACGACTGCAACGCCGGGGTGAACGGGCCGCGCGGCCGCAATTTCAACACCCGCTGGCTGGCCTCGCTGGTCGCCGAGGCTTCGCGGATTCTCAATCGTGGCGGGGTCTTCCTCTATCCCGCCGACCGCCGGCCGGGGTACGAGCACGGCCGGCTCCGGCTGGTTTACGAGGCCAACCCGATCGCCATGCTGATCGAGGAGGCCGGCGGTGCCGCCACCGACGGGGTGCGGCGCATCCGGGACCTCGTGCCGCAGCAGCTGCACCAGCGTGTGCCGCTCGTCTTCGGTGCGGCCGACAAGGTCGAGCGCGTCACGCGCTACTATGAAGGGCCGCCGTCGACCAGCGAGCGCTCGCCACTCTTCGGCCCGCGTGGCCTGTTCTACAGCGCGAGGGGCTGAAACGATGTCGACAGCGCATCCGATCATCTCGGTCACCGGCTCGTCCGGTGCCGGCACCAGCTCGGTCAAGAAGACCTTCGAGCAGATCTTCCGCCGCGAGAGCATCGATGCGGCCTATATCGAGGGCGATGCCTTCCATCGCTACGACCGGGTGGCGATGAAGCAGGCGATGGCCGATGCGGCCGCCACCGGCAATCACCACTTCAGTCATTTCGGCCCCGATGCCAATCTCTTCGAGAAGCTGGAGGCGACGTTCGCGGCCTACGGCAAGTCCGGCGGTGGCGAGACCCGGCACTATGTCCACGACGACGCCGAGGCCGCGCTCTACGGCAGCCCGCCCGGCACCTTCACCGACTGGCGGCCGTTCGAGGAGGGCACGGATCTGCTCTTCTACGAGGGGCTGCACGGGGCGGTGGTGAGCGACACGGTCGACGTGGCGCAGCATGCCGACCTCAAGATCGGCGTCGTGCCGGTGCTCAATCTCGAGTGGATCCAGAAGATCCACCGCGACCGCGAGACCCGCGGCTACACGACGGAGGACGTCACCGACACGATCCTGCGGCGGATGCCCGACTACATCCACTATATCTGCCCGCAATTCACCGAGACCGACATCAACTTCCAGCGCATCCCGACGGTCGACACGTCCAATCCGTTCGTCGCCCGCTGGATCCCGACGGCCGACGAATCGATGGTGGTCATTCGCTTCAAGAATCCGCGCGGCATCGACTTCAGCTACCTGGTGGCGATGATCCCCGGCAGCTTCATGTCGCGCGCCAACTCCATCGTCATCCCGGGCGGCAAGCTCGACCTCGCCATGCAGCTGATCCTCACCCCGATGATCCTGCAGCTGGTCGAGCGTGCCCGCCGCTCGCGCTGACATCCGAAAAGGAGGAGCAGCATGGCTCTGATCACCCTGCGGCAGCTCTTGGACCACGCGGCCGAGCGCGGCTACGGCGTGCCGGCCTTCAACATCGACAACATGGAGCAGGCGCTGGGCGTCATGGAGGCGGCGCGGCGAACCAGGGCGCCGGTCATCCTCCAGGCGAGCCGCGGGGCGCGCTCCTATGCCGGCGACTTCATGCTCAGGAAGATGGTCGAGGCCCTGGCCGAGATGTATCCCGAGATCCCGATCTGCCTGCACCAGGATCACGGCAACAACGAGGCGACCTGCCTCTCGGCCATCCAGCATGGCTTTTCCAGCGTGATGATGGACGGCTCGCTCGAGGCCGACGGCAAGACGCCGGCGGATTACGACTACAACGTCGCGATCACCGCCAAGGTCACCGCGTTCGCCCATGGCGTGGGTGTCTCGGTCGAGGGCGAGCTCGGTTGCCTGGGCTCGCTGGAAACGGGCACGGGCGAGGCCGAGGACGGCCAGGGGGCGGAGGGCGTGCTCGCCAAGGAGCAGCTGCTCACCGATCCCGACCAGGCGCTCGATTTCGTCGCGCGGACCAAGGTCGATGCCCTGGCGGTCGCGATCGGCACCAGCCACGGCGCCTACAAGTTCACCCGTCAGCCGACCGGCGACATCCTGGCGATGGACGTGATCCGGGCGATCCACGATCGGCTGCCGAACACCCACATGGTGATGCACGGCTCCTGCTCGGTGCCGCAGGATCTCCAAGACATCATCAACGAGTACGGCGGCGCGATGCCCCAGACCTGGGGCGTGCCGGTGGCCGAAATCCAGGAGGGTATTCGCCACGGGGTCCGCAAGATCAACATCGACACCGACTGCCGGATGGCGATGACCGGGCAGTTCAGGAAGGTGGCGGTCGAGAAGAAGGCCGAGTTCGACCCCCGGAAGTTCTTGAAGCCCGCGATGGATGCGCTCGAGGAGCTCTGTGCGCAGCGCTTCGAGGCGTTCGACACGGCGGGCCAGGCCGAGCGGATCAAGGTCACCCCCATGGACGACATGGCCCGGCGCTATGCCTC
>SLRI01000690.1 GCA_007131045.1 Rhodospirillales bacterium | reverse complement strand
TGGATGCGCTCGAGCCCCACCGCCTCGACCACCACCGGCACCAGCTCCTCGGGCTCGACGATGCGGTTGACGAAGGCGTTGGTGTTGATGCCGAGGCTGAAGGTCATGGGCCCTGTCCGGTCCGTGGTGAGCGTTGCCGCTCGAGGTCCTAGCCGATCCGGGCCAGCCGGTCGATCCGCCCTCAGCTGCCGTCCCGCTCCAGCCAGGGGCGCCAAACCGTGTGCTCCAGGGCGGCGGCGACTGCGTCCGGATCGGCGAAGCGCTCGCGGATTACCGGCGGGCCCAGCCGCTCGTCGGGCGCATCGAGCGGCGCCCCTTCCTGCCCCAGGAAGGCCAGAAGTGCGGCATTGGCCGCGGCCGTGCCGACCTCCTGGTACTCGATGACGAAGAGCCGCGCCGGGTCTCTCACGAGATCGCGAACGAGGCCCGTGGCCAGCGCCTGCCGCTCGACATAGCGGAGAAAGTCGTTACGGTCGAAGGCGAGCGGGACGGCCTCGGCGAACAAAGGGTCGCTGGAGGTATAGCGCCCGGTGCGCACAGCACTCCGGTCCGAGGCGTACTGGGCGAGCCGGTTGGCACGGGTGACGAGGACGAGCTTCATCTCGCTCTCGAGCAGCACGTATTCCAGCACCCGGGGCCGGTCGGTGATCTGCAGCTTGAAGCCGATGGCGCCGGCCTCGGGAGCGGCGCGGGCGGTGGTCGAGAGCACGTCCTCTAGCCAGCCGAGCGGATCGCCTTGACGGCGATCGCGGTCGAACGCGATGGGCTCGGGCGTCCGCCGGCTCCACAACGGCCTGTGGTAGTTGAAGAGCTCGTCGTGGCAGAGGATTCGGGGGTGCGAATCGAGCAGTGCCGCGAGCCTCGTCGAGCCGGTTCGGGGCATCGCGAGCAGGCAGAACCGCAAGGCGCGCCCGGCTCTATTGAAAGGCGGTGCGGGCGCGGCGCATCGCCGGGCCGTTCAGACCGAGCCAGTTTTCGGCGCGGCGCTCGACGGCGAAGCGCTGGGCCCGGGTCAGCGACTGCGCCACCTCGTCCGCCCGCTCCTGCGCCGCCTTGTAGACCGGATCGTCGGCGCTGCGCTGCAGCGCCATCTCACGCGCGACGTAGAACCAGAAATAGGCCTCGCCCAGGTCCTCCGGCACGCCCTGGCCGGTCTCGTAGAGGGCGGCGAGCTCGATCCAGCCGCCCGAGAAGCCGCGCTCGCCGGCCATCCGGTAGAGCTCGGCCGCCTTCGCCAGGTCCTGCTCGATCCCCCAGCCGTCGCGGTACATCCGGGCGAGGTGGTAGGGGGCGAAGATGTTGCCGCGCTCGATCGCCGCCTCGAACAGCGCCACCGCCTCGTCGTAGTCGCGCTCGACCCCGTTGCCGGCGAGATAGGCTCGGGCCAGGCTGTTGATCGCGTTGTTGTTGCCGAGCTCGGCCGCGCGCCGGTAGTAGCCCACGGCACGCACCGGGTCGGCGACGCCGTACTGCTCGCGGCTGTAGAGCGTGCCGAGGCTGTCCCAGGCCGCGGGGAAGTCCTTGGCCGCGGCGCGCTCGTAGAAAATGATCGCCGACTCGGTCGACTGCGCCACCGCCCAGCCCTCGAGGTAGAACTTGGCGACGTTGAGCTCGCCGGAGAGGTCGCCCAGGGTCGCCGCCCGGTCGTGCAGCTCGAAGGCGAAATCGAAGTCGCGCGGCCGCGGCACCCCGGTCTGGTAGAGATTGGCCCGGGAACTGAAGGCGATCGGGTAGCGCTGCTCGGCGGCCTTGATGTAGTAGTGCTCGGCCTCGTCCCACTGCTCGCGCAGATCCAGCACCCGGCCGAGCTGGAACTGCAGCCGCGGATTCTCGGGATCGGCCGTCACCGCCTGGGTGCAGGCGCGGATCGCCAGACGCGTGTTCACCAGGCCGTTGATCACCCCCTCGCCGATCCGGTTGGCGTCGTGCGGGGCCGCAGCCACGAGATCACAGTCGGTCGCCTGCAGCGGAATGCCGATGGTCCGCCTGAGCGTCGGTTGCGGCAGCTCGGGCAGGCCGCGAAAGCGGATGTTCTCGAGCATTGCCCGGGCGTCGTCGGCGAACTCGCTCTCCGGGTAGAGCCCGATGAAGGTCTGGAAGTCCTGCTGCGTCTGGCTGAAGCGGATCGCTTGCCACATCAGCGTGTCGAGTTCGTAGGCGGGTGCGGTGGCGGGCGGCGGCCGGCCGACCGAGGCCAGCGCCGCCGTCACCGTCTCGGTCAGGGTCGAGGGCGCCTCGGGCGCCTCTAGGGCCTCGAGCGCGGTCTCGTCGGTTTCCGCCTCGGGCAGGGCTGGGGCTGCTGCGACGACGCTGTGGCGCTCGAGCTCCTCCTCGGGGAAGCGGAAGACGAAGCTCCGCTCGAGCGAGCTGGAGAGCCACGGCAGCTGACGGCCCTCGGTCGCCTCGCGCACCCGGCCCCGGACGATGCGGAAGACGTCGTAGATGTCGTGGCCGGGGACCTCGAGGGCGCTGACCAGGGCGGCGGTGAAGGGGCTGTTGCCGGAACCCTGGGCGTCGTCGTAGGCGACGGCGCCGGCTGCGGCGGCATAGGAGATGAAGGTCTCGCCTCGTGCTTCCGAGACGCTGGCGAGGCCGCGGCCGAGCGCCCCTCTCAGCGCATCGAACGGGTTGTCGCGGCAGGCATCCAGGATGAGAATGCCGAGCCCCTCCTCGGCCGCGCCGGTGGCGGCGATGCAGCGGTCGAAGCTCAGCGCCCGCAGGATCAGCTCCTCTGCCGAGCGCACCAGGATATCGACCGGCAGGAGATAGTTGATGCCGTCGACCTGCACGCCGTGCCCGGCATAGTAGACCAGCGCCACCTCGTCCCGAGCGACCCGCTCCGTCAGCCGGTCGACCGCATCCTCGAGCTCGCCGAGCCCCGCATCCTCGTGGTAGTCGACATCGAAATTGAGCTCGCGCAGGGCCGATGCCATGGCGCGTGCATCATTGAGCGGGTTGTCCAAAGGCTCGACGTGCCGGTAGGCGCCATTGCCGATGACCAGCGCGTGGCGGCGGACCGTCGGCGGCACGGCGAGATCGGCGAAGGCCCCCCTGACCGAGGCCGCCGGGTCGTCCTGGCCCCAGGCGAGGTCGAGGTCGCCGAGCGGAACCAGCGCCAGCGACGAGCCGACCGTACCCTTGACGAAGTGGCGCCGTTTCACGAGGGCCCGCTCTCCGCTCGCTCGGCCGCCTCCGGGGGCGAGGTGCTGGCGACCCGGCGCGGCAGCGTGTTGAACAGGACGGTCTCCAGTGCCCCGGAGCTCCGGCACTCGGTGCCGACCAGAAATCGGCTCGACTCGCGGCCGTTGAAGTCGATCACGTCACGCTGGTCGACCACGACCTCGCCGTTGCGGTCGACGGCGACCACGCGCTTGACCAGGACGTAATGGATATCGGGGTCGATGCGGGTGCCCGAAGCGCCCATCGACGCCAGCTCGGCGACCAGCCTTGCATGCAGTTCGAGCTCGCGGGTGATGGTCATGCCGGCGGGTCGTTCGGGCGCCATCGACCAGCTGCCGGCCGCACCCGGGCGGGTGCCCAGGCCGGGCACGTCGACCCAGCCGCAATCGACGAAGCGCTGGGCGTCGCCGCGATAGACGGCGGCAAACCGTCCCTCGGGGCTCTGCACCGGGGTGAAGCCGGCGAGACTGGCCATGCCGGAGAGCCAACCCTCGACCTCGCCCGGCGTCGCCTCGACGACCAGAGGCCGCAGCTCGGGCGGCCGGGTCGCCGGCCGCGTGTAGCGGAAGGGGGCGAGATCGATCGGGCCGGTGGCGACGGTCTCGTCGATATCGGGCGATTGGGCGATGGGCTGATTGCCCGACCCGCTGCAGGCACCGAGCAGGGCGGTCACGCCAAAGGCGAGGGCGGCTGCGCCAAGTCGTCGGTTGCGCGCGCGCGGCATGGCCATCTCCTCAATAGACGTCGACG
>SLRI01000692.1 GCA_007131045.1 Rhodospirillales bacterium | reverse complement strand
GAGGGCGGCTCGACCGCGATCCGGGGCAGCTTGGCGGCGGCCAGATGCAAGGCCTCGAGCGAGAGGTTGATGCCGGGGGCGATGATGCCGCCCATGAACGCCCCCTCGTCGTCGACGATGTCGAAGGTGGTGGCGGTGCCGAAATCGACGATGATCAAGGGCGGCGGGTAGCGGCGTACGGCGGCCAGGGCGTTGACCAGGCGGTCGGCGCCGGCCTCCTTGGGGTTGAGCAGCTTGTTGCCGATCGGGATCGGCACGTCCTCGCCGACCACGAAGGCACGGCAGCCGAAGAAGCTGTGGCTCATCAGGCGCAGCGGAAAGACGGTCTGCGGCACCACCGAGGAGATCACCACCGCAGCGATGTCGCGTCGGTCGTAGCCGCCGATGGTCAAGAGCTGGATCAACAGCGCCGCATACTCCTCGGCCGTCCGCTCGCGCGCGGTCGAGAGCCGCCACTGCCCCTTGGGCTCGCGCTCGTCGTAGAGGGCGAAGACGGTGTTGGTGTTGCCCACATCGATCAAGAGCAGCATGAGATGCGCCTCAACAGACGGCAGACGAGGTGGTGGCGGTCAGAACACGCGGCCGGGACATGCTCGCTCATATATGGCCTCGCGGCGGCACTACCATCAAAGCGCCGCCTCCGACGCAAAAAAGACCTCGCCCGCACTGAGCGTCCGCCGCCCCGCCTCGCCCTCCAGCACCAGCCGGCCGGCCTCGTCCACATCGACGAACCGGCCGCTGATCGTCCGCTCGCCGACCCGCACCGAAGCCGGCTCGCCCAGCCCCTGCGCCCGCTCGAGCCAGCGCCCGCGCAGCGCCCCGAAGCCCGCCGCCTGCCAGAGCGCGTAGTCCCGGTCGATCTGGCCGAGCAACCGCTCGAGCAGGCCTTCGGGCGTGATCTCGAGGCCCAGGGCGCGGAGCGTCGTCGCCGGATAGGGCAGCCCCTCGGGTGCCACCCGAAGATTGACCCCGAGCCCCGCCACGATCACCGGCCGGGCCGTATCCGTCGATACGTTCTCGAGCAGAATGCCGGCGAGCTTCGCCCCACCGGCCAAAAGATCGTTGGGCCACTTGAGCCGGAGCCCGAGCGACGGGCCGGCCGCATCCGCGATCGCCTCGGCCAGGCTGAGCCCGATGACGAGCGACAGGGTCGCGGCCTCGGCGAGCGGCCGCTCGGGCCGAAGAAGCAGCGAGAGGTAGAGATTGCCGGGGGGCGAACCCCAGCCCCGGCCGTGCCGGCCGCGCCCGGCCAGCTGCTCCACCGCCCGCACCACCAGGCCCTCTGGTGCACCGGCCAGCGCCCGCTCGCGCACCACGTCGTTGGTGCTGCCGACCGACGGCAGCGTCTCGATGCTGAAGACGACCAACCGTCCTGCCCCTCTCTGCGCCCGCCCTAGGGCATCAAGGCGGCAGCGGCGGCCTGCGCCATGGCGAGCAGGGGGGCCGGGATCAGGATGAAGCCGAGGACCAGGACGGCACTGACCGTGCAGATCGCCTGCAACTCCAGACGGCCCGGTCGGTCGAAGGCCTCGACCGGCTCGTCGAAATACATCAGCTTGACCACTCGAAGATAGTAGTAGGCGCCGACAACGCTCGCCAGCACACCCAGCACCGCCAACGGGGTGAGCCCGGCATCGACCGCCGCCATGAAGACGTAGAGCTTGCCGAAGAACCCGGCCAGGGGCGGGATGCCGGCCAAGGAGAACATGAAGATCGCCATCGCCGCCGCCATCAGGGGACGGGTCGAGGAGAGCCCGGCCAGATCATCGATCGTCTCGATGTAGCGGCCCTGCCGGCGCATCATCAAGACGACGGCGAAGGTGCCGAGCGTCATGACCAGATAGATCGTCATGTAGATCAGCACGGAATAGATCCCGCGCTCGGTGCCGGCAGCGAGACCCACCAGCGCGAAACCGATATGGCCGATGCCCGAATAGGCCAGCAGGCGCTTGATGTTGGTCTGCCGGATGGCGGCGAAGGCGCCCAGGAGCATCGAGGCTATGGCGATGAAGACGATGATCTGCTGCCACTCGCCGGCGACCGGCCCGAACGGCTGCATCATGACGCGAAGGGTCAGGCCCACGGCCGCGACCTTGGGGGCGGCAGCGAAGAAGGCGGTGACCGGCGTCGGCGCCCCCTCGTAGACGTCGGGCGTCCACATGTGGAAGGGCACGGCCGAAAGCTTGAAGGCGAGGCCGGCGGCGATGAAGACGAGGCCGACCAGGGCACCGAGCCCGAGATCGATGGCACCGTTCTCGGTGCCGAGCAGCATCGCACCCAGCTCGGTGAAGAGCAGCGTGCCGGTGAAGCCGTAGACCAGCGAGCAGCCATAGAGCAGCATGCCCGACGCCAGGGCCCCGAGGACGAAGTACTTGAGCCCCGCCTCGGTCGAGCGCAGCTGATCGCGATTGAAGGCGGCGAGCACGTAGAGTGGCAGGCTCTGCAGCTCCAAGGCCATGTAGAGGGCCAGAAAGCTGTTGGCCGAGACCATCATGATCATGCCGAGGCTGGAAAACAGGATGAGCAAGGGGAACTCGAAGCGATCGAGCTCCTGATCCTGCAGATAGCCTTGCGCCAGCACGATGCTCACGGCCGAGCCGATCAGGATCACCACCTTGAGGAAGGCAGCGAAGCTGTCGAAGACGAAGTGTCCGGCGAAGATCGGCTCGGGCGTCTTGTCGGCGCCGAAGACGAGGAGAGCCGCCACCACGAGCGACAAGGCCGCCAACGGCGTGACGATCCGCGACGCGTCGTTCTCGCGCATCGCACCCGTGACCAGGAGCGCCATGCCGGCGAAGACCAGAAAGACCTCCGGCAGGGCCGGGACGAGATCGAAGCCGTAATCGTTCGTCATCGCCGGACCTCAGCGCTGGGCGAGCGACGCGGGCGTTTCGGCCGCACCGATCTGGATCAGGAGGTTGTCCACGCTGGCCGCCATCGGATCGAGGAAGAAGGAAGGATAGATGCCCATGACGAAGACCAGGATGATCAAGGGCGCGAAGGCGATCACCTCGTTCGGTCGCATGTCCTTGATCAGCTTCAAGTCGTCCTTGGTCAGCGCCCCGAAGATGGTCCGCCGGTAGAGCCAGAGCATGTAGGCGGCGCCCAAGACCATGCCCGAGGCCGCGAACAGCGCCACCCAGGAGTTGGTCTGGAAGATGCCGACCAGGACCAGCACCTCGCCGACGAAGCCGGAGGTGCCGGGCAGGCCCACCGAGGCCAGCATGAAGATCATGAAGACCAGCGCATAGGAGGGCATTCGCTCGGCGAGCCCGTCGTAGCGCGCGATGTCCCGGCTGTGGATCCGGTCGTAGACGACGCCCACGATCATGAAGAGGGCACCACTGACGATGCCGTGCGAGAGCATCTGGATGATCGAGCCCTGCAGCCCGAGCGCGTTGGGGGTGAAGATGCCGATCGTCACGATGCCCATGTGCGCGACGGACGAATAGGCGATCAGCTTCTTCATGTCGGTCTGCATCAACGCGACCAGCGAGGTGTAGACGATCGCGACGATCGAGAGCGCGTAGATCAGTGGTGCGAAAAAGAGCGACGCCTCGGGCAGCATCGGCAGCGAGAAGCGCAGGAAGCCGTAGCCGCCGAGCTTCAAGAGGACGCCGGCCAGCAGCACCGAGCCTGCGGTGGGGGCCTCGACGTGCGCGTCCGGCAGCCAGGTGTGGAACGGCCACATCGGCACCTTGACCGCAAACGAGGCGAACATCGCGAGCCACAGCCAGCGCTGCAGGTTCTCGTCGAAGGTCGTCTCCATCAGGGTCGGGATGTCGGTGGTCCCGGCCTGCAGGTACATGACCAGGATGGCGACGAGGAAGAGGACCGAGCCGATCAGCGTATAGAGGAAGAACTTGAACGACGCGTAGATCCGCCTGGCCCCGCCCCAGACCCCGATGATCAGGTACATCGGGATCAGGATGCCCT
>SLRI01000520.1 GCA_007131045.1 Rhodospirillales bacterium | reverse complement strand
CGAAAATCTTTTTCGGAGCTGACTGCGGCAGCCTGTCCGCGTGGGTTCGTTCGCGAAAGTCGGGTTCGTTCGTGTCCGAGGCGGGTTCGTTCGTCGATTTGGTGGGTTCGTTCGTTGCTCCCGTGGGTTCGTTCGTAGCCGGATCGGGCGAAATGTGACGTTTCATGCGCCATAAGGGATCGTGATGGCGCATATATCGACTCATTTCTCGGGTTCTGCGTCATATATCGACTCGTTCCTCAGGGTATGTGTCGTATAGCGGCACAACCCGAGCCTCAATGAGTCGGTATATGACGCATGATTGTCGGATTTGTAAGCAGGCATACGATTCGGGATAAGCGTTCGTTATGGGGTCCGAAAGTCCTTCGGCCCCATCGGTACTTTGGCGATGGGGAGTTGATGGGCGAGCTCTATCCTGGGACGGGGTTTCGCTGGCGGGCGAGTGGGGGTAGGGTTCAGCGACGGGCGCGATTTGTTCGAGGAGGTTCCTGGTGGCGCGCAAGGTGCTGATCGTCGACGACGAGCCGAACATCGTGATGTCGCTCGAGTTCCTGATGAAGAAGGCGGGGTTCGAGGTGGCGGTGGCCAGGAATGGGGCGGAGGCCTTGGCGGCGCTCGAAGGAGAGGCGCCGGATCTCTTGCTGCTCGACGTGATGATGCCGGAGTTCGACGGCTACGAGGTCTGCGAGCGGATCCGGGCGGATCCGACCTGGTCGTCGACCAAGATCGTGATGCTGACGGCGCGGGGGCGGGACAGCGAGCGCGATCGCGGCCTGGCGCTCGGGGCGGATGCCTATGTGACCAAGCCGTTTTCGACGCGCGAGCTGGTGGCGCAGATCGAGGAGATGTTGGCGGCGAAGTGAGGGCGGCGGGTGATCGGGGTGGGCGGATGACAATGAAGCGAGCGGGTTCGAGCGCGGGGACGGTCGGATGATCGAGGGCCGGCGGCGCAACTATCTCTTCGCCATCCTGATCCTGGCGCTGTTGCTGTTCAACGCGCCGCTGATGATCGTCATGGACGAGGTGGGCGGCGGCGGTTTCCTGCCGGCCTATCTGTTCGTCGGCTGGACCGTGGTCATCCTGCTCGCGGTCCTGGCCATGCAGGGGCGCGGGCGGGGCAAGCGCTGATGTTCTCCCCCTGGTTCATCGTGCTGATGTCGGCGGCCTATCTCGGCCTGCTCTTCGTCATCGCGTCTTATGGCGACAAGCGGGCGCGCGAAGGCCGGCAGCTGATCAACCATCCGCTGGTCTACACGCTGAGCATGGCGGTCTACTGCACGTCCTGGACCTTCTACGGCTCGGTGGGGCTGGCGTCGCAGGCCGGGATCGCCTTCTTGCCGATCTATCTGGGCCCGACCCTGGCAGCCCTTCTGTTCCCCTTCGTGCTGCACAAGATCCTGCGCATCGCCAAGACCTACAGCATCACCTCGATCGCCGACTTCCTGGCGTCGCGCTACGGCAAGAGCACCGTTTTGGGCGTCATCGCGACGATCGTGGCGATGATCGCCGGCATTCCTTACATCGCCCTGCAGCTCAAGGCCTTGTCGGCGAGCGCCGATGTCATGCTCGGGCTCGGCAGCGGCGGCGGCTTGGCACCGTTCGGGGTCGACACGGCGCTGGTCATCGCGATCACCATGGCGATCTTCAGCATCCTCTTCGGCACTCGCGACATCGACGCCACCGAGACGCACCAGGGCATGGTCCTGGCGGTCGCCTTCGAGAGCATCGTCAAGCTCACCGCCTTCATCGCCGTCGGTCTCTTCGTCACCTTCTGGCTCTATGACGGCTTCGCCTCGATCATCGCGGCGACCCGGGCGGCCGGGCACGGCGATCTGCTCTTGATGCCCGAGGGCTGGCAATATCTCGACTGGTTCTTGATGGTGATGCTGGCGGCCTCGGTGATCTTCGTCCTGCCGCGGCAGTTTCACGTCGCGGTGATCGAGAATGTCGACGAGCAGCATATCAAGACCGCGACCTGGGCGTTTCCGACCTATCTGCTCTTGATCAACATCTTCGTCATTCCGATTGCGCTCGCCGGCCGGCTGGACGGCATCGCCGACAGCGACCTGATCGTCCTCTTCTTGCCCTTGGACGCCAACGCGCCGTGGCTCGCGCTGTTCGTCTATATCGGCGGGCTGAGTGCGGCGACCGCGATGATCATCGTCACCAGCGTGGCCTTGAGCACGATGATCTCGAACGACCTCGTGATGCCCGTGCTGCTCAGGATCGAGGCGTTGCAGCTGACCCGGCGCACGCATCTCTCGCGCCTCGTCATCTCGATCCGCCGCGCCTCGATCCTGGCCCTGCTGCTGTTGGCCTACGTCTTCTTCCACGCCATCGGCATCGGCTACGGGCTGGTCAGCATCGGGCTCATCGCCTTTGCCGCGGTGGCCCAGCTGGTCCCGGCGCTGATCCTCGGCATCTTCTGGCGCGACGCCAATCTGGTGGGGGCCATGGCCGGAATCACCGCCGGCATCACCGTCTGGGGGCTGACCCTGATCGTCCCCGCCCTGGCCGCCACCGGCGTCGTCGATCCCGGCATCCTGGTCCATGGGTTCTTCGGCGTCGAGCTGTTGCGGCCCGAGGCCCTGTTCGGGCTTTCGGGGCTGCAGCCGGTGAGCCACGCGCTCTTCTGGAGCATCACCGTCAACGTCCTTCTGCTGGTCGCGGGCTCGCTGATCTTTCAGCAGGACAACCTGCAGCGCCTGCAGGCGCTGCTCTTCGTCAACGTCTTCGAGCGCGAGGGGACGACCCGGATCTGGCGCGGCGACACCAGGGTGGCCGAGCTCTTCGATCTTTTGGTCCGCTTCGTCGGCCGCGAGCCGGCCGAGCAGGTCATGGCGCTCGATGCCATCACCCGGGGCCGGCCGCTCGAGATGGACGCCCGGGCGGATGCCGACTTCGTCCAGCTGGTCGAGCGCCATGTGGCGCGTGCGATCGGCGCCGCCTCGGCCCGCGCCATGGTGGCCTCTGTGGTCCGGGGCGAGGTGATCGGCCCGGATGACATCCTCGAGATCCTCGACGAGACGAGCCAAGTGATCGAGTACAGCCACCAGCTCGAGGAGCGCTCGCGCGCTCTCGAGGAGGCCGGCGCCGAGCTCGAGCGGATCAACGAGCGGCTCCGCCAGCTCGACCGGATGAAGGACGACTTCCTCGCCACGGTGAGCCACGAGCTCAGGACACCCTTGACCTCGATCCGCTCGTTCTCGGAGATCCTGATCGACAATCCCGAGCTTCCGGTCGAGGAGCGGCAGGAGTTCCTTTCCATCCTGGTGCGCGAGAGCGAGCGGCTGACCCGCCTGATCAACAACGTGCTCGACCTCTCGAAGATCGAATCCGGCAGCATGGACTGGGTGATCAGCGACGTCGACCTCGACGAGGTGGTCGACCAGGCGATCGGCGCCACCCGCGGCATGGCGAGCGAGCTCGGTGCCGTGGTCGAGCGCGGCCCGAAGGCGGACGGCCCGGCGCTGGTGCGCGGCGACTACGACCGGCTGGTCCAGGTGGTGGTCAACCTCTTGGGCAACGCCTTCAAGTTCACGCCCCCGGGCGAAGGCAGGGTGCGCATCGGCGTCAGCCGCGACGACGGCGACTGGCTGGTCACCGTCGACGACAACGGCCCCGGCGTCGGCCTCCAGCACCGCGCGCAAATCTTCGAAAAGTTCTTCCAGGCCAACGAGAGCCTCAAGGACCGCCCCAAGGGCACCGGCCTCGGCCTCGCCATCTGTCACCAGATCGTCGACCATTTCGGCGGCGAGATATGGGTCGGCGACGGCGACCTCGGCGGCGCCCGCTTCGCCTTCCGGCTACCGGCGCTGGTCGAGGAAGAGCGCCGGGCGGCGGAGTAGGGGGTGGGGAAGAGAGAAGATTGGGGGGAAATGATTTCCCCGCGCCCCCTCGCGACTTTTCGTGGTGGTTCGGTGTGATCATGCGCAAGCGG
>SLRI01000102.1 GCA_007131045.1 Rhodospirillales bacterium | reverse complement strand
CCCATTCCAGGCTCGGTGCTCGGTCTTCTGGTCGCTGCCGCATTTTTCGCGTCTCGCGGCGGACCTACCCCCTCCATGTCGCGCATTTTCGATGCGGTGATTCCCTACGCGCCGATGCTTTTCGTGCCGGCCGGCGCTGGTGTCGTGGCCAACTGGGCACTCGTCGCGAACGGCTGGTTGCCGATCATCGCCGCAGCAACCATCGGCACCGGCTCGGCGCTGCTCGTGACCGGTCTCACCGCCAAGTTCCTCCTGCGGCGGTTCGACGGCCTGCGAGTGGTCACGTGACTGCTGCGGCCACGAGCCTCGTGGTCGAGCATCCTCTTTTCGGGCTCGTGCTCACGATCGGCGTCTATCTCGTCGCTGCGCGTGCTCATGCGGCACTCGGCAAACCAGCCCTCCTGCATCCCGTGCTCACCTCGGTTGCCGCGGTTGCCCTGGTGACCGGCTTTTTGGGTCTCGACTACGCCCGCTACTTCGAGCAGGCGGCGCCCCTGCACGGCGCGCTCAGCGTCTTCGTGGTTCTCCTTGCCGTACCACTGGTTCGCCAGGCGCCCTTGCTCCGGGCAGCCGGCTCGTCCTTGTGCGCGGCCATCCTGCTCGGCTGCTTCGTCGCGATCCTCACCGCGACGGCGCTGCCGATGGCTCTCGGTGCCGATCCGGATGTCGTGGCGTCGCTCGCGCCCAAATCGGCGACCGCGCCGGTGGCCGTCGGCATAGCCGAAAAGGTCGGCGGCATCGTGGGGCTCACAGCCGTCATGGCCGTGCTGACGGGGCTGACGGGGGCCGTGCTGGGTCCATGGTTGCTGGCGGCTGCGGGGGTGCGCGATGAACGCGCCGCAGGTTTTGCGCTGGGTGTCGTATCACATGCGATCGGCACCGCCCGCGCCTTCCAGATATCCGAGACCGCCGGCGCGTTCGCCAGTCTCGGCATGGTCGTCAACGCGCTTCTTACGGTTGCCTTCGTGCCGGTTGTCCTGAGGCTGCTCGAGCTCTGACCGGGCGGCGCCGAATGCGGCGCAGATGGCTTATTCGGCCTCGCCCGTCACGACCCTTCGTCCACCGGGCTGAGCCGGTAGATGCCACCGTCGGCAGCGTCGGTGAGGAGGTAGACGAGGCCGTCGGGGCCGACGCGGACGTCACGGATCCGGCCGATGTCGCCCTCGAGCAGGCGCTCCTCGTGGACCACCTCCTCGCCGTCGAGCTCCAGCCGGGCGAGCAGCTGGTAGGCCAGGGCGCCGACCAGTATGTTGCCCTGCCATTCGGGGAAGGCGTCGCCGTCGTAGAAGGCCATGCCGGAGGGGGCGATCGACGGCGTCCAGACCCAGACCGGCGTTTCGATGTGCTCGGGCGCCTCGTCGACATCGACGCCGATCGAGCGGCCGGTGGCGTACTCGACCCCATCGGTCATCTCGGGCCAGCCGTAGTTCAGGCCACCCGGGCGGATGATGTTGAGCTCGTCGCCGCCACGTGGCCCGTGCTCGTGCTTCCAGACGACGCCGGTCTCGGGATGCAGGGCGATGCCCTGGGCGTTGCGGTGGCCATAGGAGAAGATCTCGGGCATCGCGTCCTGCCGGCCGACGAACGGGTTGTCCTCTGGCACGCTGCCGTCGTCGTGGAGGCGGATCAGGCTGCCGGTGTGGTTGGCGAGGTTCTGCGCCTGCTCCCGTTCGCCGCGATCGCCATGGGTGACGAAGAGGTAGCCGTCGTTGTCGAAGACGAGGCGCGAGCCGAAGTGGCGGCCGCCGCTGGCCAGACCGTTCGATTCGAAGATCACCTCGGTGTCCTCGAGCCCCCCGTCGGCGAGCCGGCCGCGGGCGACGGCGGTGCCGGCGCCGCCATTGGCGAGATAGGCATAGCTCAGGTAGACCAGCTGGTTTTCTTCGAAATCCGGGTGGAGCACCACGTCGAGCAGGCCGCCCTGGCCGCGGGCGAAGGCGGTGGGCACGCCGTCGAGCGGCTCGGGATGGATCTCGAAGTCGGCATCGACCAGCCGGAGGCGGCCGGGGCGTTCGGTGACCAGCATCCGGCCGTCGGGAAGGAAGGCCATGCCCCAGGGATGCTCGAGGCCGTCGGTCATCCGGTCGACCGCGAAGCTCACCCGTTCACTGTCGACCTTCTCGAGCACCTCGCCGGCGCCGACGCTGCCGCCGAAATGGATGCTGCCGCAGGAGCTGAAGAAGCCCACGGCGGCACCGAGCAGGCTGGTGGAAAAGACGCGGCTGAGACGCATGGCGATCCCCGGTTTTTTCGGCAAGTTGGCTCACCCTTCTAGGTAGGCGCGATTTGCCCCTGGTCTAGGAGCGGGCGTGGCGGGACGGTGGCGTTTCTGCTAGGGCCGTGGCGAAGGTTGGTGGCAGCGGGAGGCCGGGCGTGAAGAAGCTGATCAACGATGTCGATGCGATCTTGCGCCAGAGTCTCTCGGGCTTCGGCCGGGCGCATGCCGATCTGGTGACGGTCGACGTCGAGCCCGCCGTCATCCGTCGCAAGGCGAAAGCGCGGGCCGGCAAGGTGGCGCTGATCTCGGGCGGCGGCTCGGGCCACGAGCCGTTGCACGGCGGCTATGTCGGCATCGGCATGCTCGATGCGGCCTGCCCCGGGCAGGTCTTCACCTCGCCCACCCCGGACCAGATGCTCAGCGCGATCGAGGCCACGGACGGCGGTGCCGGCTGCCTCCTGATCGTCAAGAACTACGAAGGCGACGTCATGAACTTCGACATGGCGGCCGAGATGGCACCGAGCCGGACGGCGCGGGTGCTGGTCAACGACGACGTGGCGGTCGAGAACTCGAGCTTCACCAGCGGCCGGCGGGGTGTCGCCGGCACCGTGGTGGTCGAGAAGATGACCGGTGCTGCGGCCGAGGCGGGGATGGATCTCGACGGGCTCGAGGCGCTCGGCAATGCGGTCAACGCCGCCACCCGCTCGATGGGCTGCGCGCTCACCAGCTGCACCGTTCCGGCGGCGGGCGGGCCGACCTTCGCGATCGACGAGGACGAGATGGAGATGGGCGTCGGCATCCACGGCGAGCCGGGCCGGAGGCGCGTGCCACTGGCCAGCGCGTCGAGGATCGTCGAGGAGATGATGCAGGCGGTGCTGGGCGATCTCGGGCCGGCCAAGGGCGACGAGGTGCTGCTGCTGGTCAACGGCTTCGGGGCGACGCCGCTGATGGAGCTTTATCTGGTCTACGACGAGGCAGCGGCGAGAGCAGAGGCTGCGGGGCTGAAGGTCACCCGCTCGCTGGTCGGCAACTGGTGCACGTCCTTGGACATGGCCGGCTGCTCGGTGACGGTGACCAGGCTGGATGCCGAGACGGCCCGGCTCTGGGACGCCCCGGTGCATACGGCGGCGCTGCGCTGGGGGTCCTGATCGCGCTCTCCGTCGCCTGCGGGCAGCGGCACCGCCTCAGAGGTGGGACGCCCAGCGGGGGTGGTCGTCGTCGACGACGAAGGGATGTGCGTGCCGCCGCTGACCCTGGAGATGCGGGTGGTCGAGCGGCAGGTTGTCGTGGGTGTGATCGAGGATTTCGGGGTCTTCCTTCGGCCAGAGCCTGAACGCGGTCAGGGCGCCGGCACCGGCCAGCGCCGCCAAGGTGACGAGGGCGGCGACCGCGCCGAACGCTGTCATCAGCCAGCCGGACAGCGGGTAGCTGACGAGCCAGCAGGCGTGGCTCAGCGCGAACTGCGCGGCGAACAGCGCCGGGCGATCCGCGGCGCGCGCCGAGCGGCGCAGGAGCCGCCCCGAGGGCGTCAGCACGGCGGAATAGCCAAGCCCGACCAGGAGCCAGGCGCCGAGCAGGACCGGCCAGTCGAGGCCGATCAAGGCGACAACCGCCGCCAGCCCGAAGAACGTTGCCACCATGAGTGCCGCACCGCCGAGCATGACCGGGCGGTCGGGCAGCCGGTCCAAGAGGCGCGGCAGGGCCAGGGCGGCTAGCATCGAGCCGGCGCCGAAGGCGGCCATCGTCCAGGCGAGAGCACTCTCGTCCAGGCCCAGCGTGCCGCGCACCAGCACCACGGAATTGACCAGCACCATGGCGCCGGCGGACGCTGCGGCCAGGTTCAGTGCCAAGAGCCCGCGCAGCCGGGGCGTGGCGAGGTAGATGCGGGTACCACGCGTGGTCCGCTCGTAGATGCCGCGCGGTGCTGCGGGTTGCGGGCTGGGCAGGAGGATCGAGACGATCAGGAGTGCCGAGGCTGCGAACCCCGCCACCGTTCCGAGGAAGAGCGCGTTGTAGCTCGTCACCGCCAGGAGCAGGGCCGCGAGCGTTGGGCTCGCGATGTTCTCGAGGTCGTAGGCGAGCCGCGACAGCGAGAGGGCCCGGGTATAGCGCGCCTCGTCGGGCAGCACGTCGGGGATCGTCGCCTGAAAGGTCGGGGTGAAGGCGGCCGAGGCGGATTGCAGCAGAAAGATCAGGACGTAGACCTGCCAGACCTCGGTCACGAACGGCAGGAGCAGCGCCGTCCCTGCCCGCACCAGGTCCAGCGCCACCAGGAGGGCCCGTCGGTTCACCCGATCGGCAAAGGCACCGGCGATGGGGGCGATGCCGACATAGGCCAGCATCTTGATGGTGAAGACCGTGCCCAGCACCATCGCCGCAGCGTCGCCGGCCAGATCATAGGCGAGAAGCCCGAGGGCCACCGTGGCGAGCCCGGTTCCGAGCAGTGCGACGACCTGGGCGGCGAACAGGTGGCGATAGGTGCGGTCGGCGAGGATCTCCAGCATCGGATAGCCTCAGAGAAAGCGGGTGATCGTCCGCAGCTCGACTCGATCCGCATCGGACCCTTCCGCGTCCAGACAGTGATCGATGTGGTCGTGGATCAGCGCCCGCTTGGCGTTGGCCACGGCCTTTTCCACCGCCTGCAGCTGCTGGGCCACCTCGAGGCAGGACTTGCCGGCCTCGATCATCTCGATCACCGCCCGCAGGTGACCATCGGCGCGCTTCAACCGGACGATGAGCGAGGGATGGCTTGCGTGGACGTGGGGTTCTGCCATAGAAGAAAGCTATCCTCCCAGGGGGGATACGGCAAGAGCATTCGAGGCGAAAGCCTGCTGCGAGCTGCATGAGGAAAAGGTTGACCAGTCAGCATGATAGTCGATGGCGGCGCTGGTGCGCCCTAGCTTTGTGCTTGTCGATTTCCTGGTGGACGGTGCTGCCGACGCCGCCGCATGTGCCGTCGGTCCTCGAGATCATCGAGCCGCACGCGGAGATGATTGCCGCGCACGGGCATTCGCATGGGCTCGCAGAGGCTATTTTTTGGGCTCTGCACGGTCATGGCCCCGACGTGGCCGAGCACGATCACAGCGCAGTGACACTGACCGCCCCACAATGGGTGCAGGTTTTTCCGCTGCCGGGCGATTCGGCCCAGCTGCTGTCCGCCCTCGAAAAGCCCTGGATCGTCTTCGGGATAGAACGGCCGCCGCGCGTCTAATCGCCTGCTCTGATCGGCACCGCGAGGCTGCGCGGTACCCGATCGCTTGTTCAGCGATTCACGGAGATCGGCCCATGACCATCGTCCACGAGCGATGGAGACGCCCCGCCATGCGGCGAGCGGCGCTCCTGACCTGTCTTGCCCTAGTTTTCCTCCTCTTCGGCACCGGCACCGCCTTTGCCCACAACGTTACGCCGGGTGACGCGGGCTACATCCAGGAAATCTGGGGGGTGCATCTCGTCCCGTTCACCTATCTGGGTGCGAAGCACATGGTGACCGGCTACGACCACATCCTGTTCCTCTTCGGCGTCGTCTTCTTCCTCTACAAGATGAAGGACGTCGCCATCTATGTGAGTCTCTTTGCCGTCGGCCATTCCGTCACCATGCTGGCGGGTGTCTGGTTCGGCTGGGGCGTGAACGCCTACCTCGTCGACGCCGTCATCGGCCTCAGCGTGGTCTACAAGGCGCTCGACAATCTCGGTGCCTACCAGCGCTGGTTCGGCTTCCAGCCGAACACCATGGCCGCGACGCTGATCTTCGGCCTGTTCCACGGCACCGGCCTCGCCACCAAAATCCTGGAGTATCAGATCGCGGCCGACGGGCTCTTGCCCAACCTTCTGGCGTTCAATGTCGGTGTCGAGATCGGCCAGATCCTGGCCCTCGCCCTGATCCTGATCGTCATGGGCTACTGGCGCAAAAGCCCGGGCTTCTACCGCCAGGCCTACACCGCCAACGTGGTCATGATGTCCCTGGGCTTCATGCTCATGGGCTACCAGCTCACCGGCTTCTTCGTCGCCGCCTGATTCTACGGGCCGCCTGACTGTTTGGAGAGAACGATGTTCAACGCAGAAAAACCCAGCCTCGAGGAGCTGCCGAGTTCGGCCCAGCTGCTTCGTTCCACCGTCATCGCCGCGATCGGTGCCGTGGTCATCCTGGTGACCGTCGTGCTGCCGGCCGAGTACGGCATCGACCCGACCGGTGCCGGCCGGGTGCTCGGCCTCACCGAGATGGGCGAGATCAAGCAGGAGCTGGCTGACGAGGCGGAACAGGATCGTGCGATCCACGGGCCCGATCAGTCGTCCAGCGTGCTCGACGCGGTCCTCGGCGTACTCGTCTCGACGGCCGAGGCAGAGGAGGGCTGGCGTGACGAGGTCACCTTCACCCTGACCCCGGGCGACACCGCCGAGATCAAGCTCGTCATGGTCGAGGGAAACACCGCCGAGTACGCTTGGACCGCCGAGGGCGGGCGGATCAACTTCGATCTCCATGCGCATGGCGACGGCCGGTCGATCGACTACGATCGGGGCCGCGGCGCCAGCGCCGGCGACGGCAGCATCGAGGCCCCCTTCGCCGGCGAGCACGGCTGGTTCTGGCGCAACCGCGACACTGCCGACGTCACGGTGACCTTGCAGCTGCGCGGCGACTACAGCGAGCTGAAGCAGACCGACTGACCACGGGCGCGCCCGCGGAACCGTCGCGGGCGCACAATTTGCACACGACGGCCCAGCAAGCTGCCGCTAGGCCGTCGTCGCGACCTCGTGCTCCCTGAGCCGGGGTAGCAGCTCGGCGAAGTTGCAGGGTTTGTGGCGGATGTCGAGTTGGGTCTGGAGGATGCCGTCCCAGGCGTCGCGGCAGGCGCCGGGGGATCCCGGGACGACGAAGAGGTAGGTGCCGTTCGCGACCCCGGCGTCGGCCCGGGACTGGAGGGTCGAGGTGCCGATCTTCTCCAGGGATTGCCAGCGGAAGAGCTCGCCGAAGCCGGGCACGTGCTTTTCGATCACGGCATGCAGGGCTTCGGGGGTGACGTCGCGGCCGGTGACCCCGGTGCCGCCCGTGGTGATCACGACCTCGACCTCGGGATCGGCGATCCAGGCCCGGAGCTGGGCCTCGATCAGCTTCTGCTCGTCCTTGACGATCTGGCGGTCGGCCAGGTGGTGGCCGGCGGCCTCGAGCTTCTCGACCAGCACCGCACCCGAGCGGTCGCTGGCCAGATCGCGGCTGTCGGAGACGGTCAGCACCGCGATCTTCAGCGGCTGGAAGGGGATGCTCTCGTCAATCCGACCTGGCATGGCGCGATCCCGGATCGTTGCTCTCCAGCGCCACGTAGGTCGGCCAGTCGCCCGCCGCAAGCGCCTCCAATGACGGGGCCGGCTGGCCGAGCTTGATCCGGTAGGCCCAGAGGTTGCTCATGAACTTCTTGATGTAGAAGCGGGTCTCGGGGATCGGAATGCTCTCCATCAAGAGCAGCGGGTCGTCGATGTCGGCGTAGCGCTCGGCCCAGTCCTCGGCGCGCTTCAGCCCGGCATTGTAGGCGATGGCGATGTGGACGACGCTGTCGCCGATGAACCAGGTGTCGCGCAGCCGCTCGACATAGGCCTGGCCGAAGCCGAGGTTGGTCACCGGATCGTGCAGGCTGGCGGGGCCTTCGAAGCCGACGCCGTTGCGCCGGGCCATGGCCTCGGCGGTGCTGGGCAGGATCTGCATCACGCCCAAGGCCCCGGCATGGCTCTGGGCCAGGGGATCGAAGCCGCTTTCCGCCCGCATGATGGCATAGAGCAGGGCGCGGTCGATGCTGAAGCCGCCATCGGGGACCCAGGGCGGGATCGGGTAGAGGGCGCCGTCGTGCCGCCTGCCGTCCTGCAGCCGGGCGCGCTGTGCCACCCGCATCTGGGTTGCCGGCAGGGCGAGCTTCTCGGCGAGTGCGGCCAGGGCTTCGGTGAGCCCCGGATTGGCGCGGGCGGCGAGTTTCCTGATCTCGGCGTCGGCGGCGTCCTTGCGGCCGATCTGGCCGAGCGCCATCGCCCGCTCTGCCCCCTCGATCCGCAGCAAGGCGCCCATGTGGTCGGTCGCCATCAGGGTCTGGTGCCAATCGAACAGCACCGGCCGGCCGAGCACGTGCTGCGCCAGGA
Source organism: Rhodospirillales bacterium (assembly GCA_007131045.1). Classification (GTDB taxonomy): domain Bacteria; phylum Pseudomonadota; class Alphaproteobacteria; order Geminicoccales; family Geminicoccaceae; genus SLRI01. The sequence continues at coordinate 6,246 of SLRI01000102.1, read as the reverse complement.
CACCGTAGAAGCCGTCCGTGGCCTCGGCCGCGATCTCCAGGAGCTCCCGGTAGCGGGCCGGCTGGAGGAGGCGGAGCTGGGCGCGGGCGGCCCAGAAGGCGCCGGCGGCGACATCCTCGGATGCGGCGCTCTCGCTCTTGGCCAGCGTGGCGAAGTGCTTCGAGGCGCGTTCGATGTCGCCCAGGCGCCAGGCGGCGAGGCCTGCCGTCCAGTGGATCCGCGGCTCGACATGGCCGGAGCGGATGGCGGCAGCGCTGGCGAGCTCGGTCGCCTCCTGGTCCATCCGGAAGACCAGGTAGCCGCGGGCGACGAACCAGCGGGCGAGGTCGCGCTCGACGTCGTCGGCGTACCGCGCATTGTCGTGGCGCAGGAGCTCTCGGGCGTTGGTCGGCTGGCCTTCAGCGACCAGGCGGCGAATGGCGCCCAGCCATTCGGCCACCGCCCGGCTCTGGGCTGCCGGCCGGCCTTCCGGCCCGTCATAGTTGATCGGCGCCTCTTCCAGCAGCTCCTGGCCGGAGCCGGTGAGGAAGCCGGCCACCGGTTCCGGTGGCGGCGGTGACCCGCCGGTCCGGCGCCGCTCGGCCAGGCGATGGATGGTCGCGGCCTGCGGGTGGTCGGCGTAGTGCTCGAGCCAGCTGCGCAGCTCGGGGTAGCTCGACCGGTAGGCCGTGGGGTGGAGGAAGCGCTGGGCCAGGACGTGGCCCATCAACAGGCGGTTGTCGAGCCGGCCGACCAGCCGGTCGGCGTCCGCCCAGCGGCCGTTGCTCTGCAGCTCGAAGATCAGCCGGTAGAGTGCTGCGTCGTCGCTGGAGAGCGGCCGCGGCAGTGCGTTGAAGACGGTCGGGATGGGGGCGGTCGGATCGACCCGGGCATATTGGCGCTCGGCCGCATCGCCGACTGTCGTCTGGGCCAGCGGCGGCGCCGGGGCGATGGCCGTGAAGCTCAGCGCGGCGAGCGCCAGGACGGTCGCGGTCAGGCGCATGCGACCCCCAGCTGGTCGAGCCGCTCGCGCAGCTGCAGGAGGTCGCGCCAGACGAACCGCTTGTTCAGCGGCTGGCGCAAGAGATAGGCCGGGTGGAAGGTGACGAGGCAGGGGATCTCACGGCCATCGGCGGTGGCATAGGTGAAGGGACGGCCGCGCAGCTTGGTCACCCCTTCGCTGCGGTTCAAGAGCGCCTTGGCGGCGATCCCGCCGACGAACAGGATGACGGCCGGATCGAGGAGCTCGATCTGCCGCTCGAGGAAGGGCAGGCAGACGGCGATCTCGCCGGTGGTCGGCGGCCGGTTGCCGGGCGGCCGCCAGTAGATGACGTTGGTGATCCAGGTGCTGGTCCGATCGAGGCCGATCTGGCCGAGCATCCGGTCGAGCAGCTGGCCGCTGGGGCCGACGAAGGGCTTGCCCTGGCGGTCCTCCTCGGCGCCCGGCGCCTCGCCGATCAGCATGACGCGCGCGTTCGGGTTGCCGTCGGCGAAGCAGAGCTGCTTGGCGGTTTCCTTCAGGGCACAACCGTCGAAGCCGGCAAGCGCCGCCTCGAGCTCTTCGAGGTTGCGGCAGGTCTGGGCGATCTCGCGGGCGGTGCCCACCCGGCGGCTTTCCGGGACGAGCAGGCTCGGCTGGTGGGGCGGGGCGTCGGGCCGTGATGCCTTCGGCGGTGCTGCGGTGGCTGACGATTGCGGCTCGGGCGGCGGGGGCGGCGCGACCCGCCAGGCGGGCGAGGGTGCGGGCTCGATTGCGGCGTCGACGCCGGCCATCTTGTACCACTGGAGCAGGTGACGGGCTGCCAGCGCATCGATGGCAGCCGTTCCTCGCAGCATCGGCCCTCGCAGCATCGGCGTTGCGTCGCCTGTCGTCATTCTGGTCAGACCCAGCCCTTTGCCGTCCCTCGTCCCACCCGGATCGCGGCTCGACCCGGCTGTCCCGTTCGACGCATCGATCTCGGCGCCCGAAGCGACGCCTGCCTGCCCGGCGCCTTTCTGCCCGGTTATCGCCAGCAACCGTCAGCGGCTACCGGCTGTTCCACCTCGTTCTCGGCGGACTGCCTCGTTCCCGGCGGACTGCGGCGCCGGTCGGCCGCCGTCGGTCCGTCCGATCGATCAGATGTCGCGATAGGCGACCGGTTTGCCGATGCGATCGAGCACCAGCTTGCCGCCCTCATCCTGCGCCGCTATGTAGCGACCATGGCCGACGGCGGTGCCGACGTAGAGGGTGGGCTTGACCTTCTTGCCTTCGAAGGTCTTCAACTGTTGGGCTTTACCACGGGCTGTGGGGTCGTTCTTGCTCTGCGATGTCTTGAGCATCGGGTGCGCTCCGAAAAGTCGAATGGGTCGCGGCGTCGGCCATAGCCCGCGCGCTATTGCATCGGCTTGTGGCGCGCCGGCGCCCGGACGTCAAGCCGATTGCACTGGACGGCGCTCGGGGCGGCGCCCTGGGACGACGCCTGGGGAAAGGGCCCATGCGCTTGAGGTGGCTGGATTTTCCGGCGATGGATTGGAGCCTTCGATGAGTTTTCGGCCTGCGTCGACATGTCGGCATCAGACGTCACGGCTGGGGGCGTCACGGCTGGCGATGGCGACGATCCTGGCCGGCGTCCTGGTGACCGCCTGCGCCAACGGCCCGGAGCCCGGCGCCGGCCCGGCCAGTGCCGGGCTCGCCGAGGCCCCGATGCACACGGCCGCGCTCGACACGAACGACGTCTCGCCCGACAGCTTGGCGGCGAGCTACCTCGCCGGGCGGGTGGCGCTCGACGACGGCGATCTCCGTCTCGCTGCCGAGAACCTCGGCAATGCCTTGCGCCTCGACCCGGAGAATTTCGACCTGCGCCGCCAGGTCTTCATCCTCCGGCTCAGCATCGGCGATTATGCGGCGGCCCTCGACCTCGCCCGCCACCTCGTCACCCGCGACCCGGCCTTCGGCGAGGCGCGCCTGCTGCTCGCCGCCGAAGCCGTCATCGACGACGACTTCGCCGAGGCAGAGCGCCAGCTCGAGCTGATCGGCGACCGCGAGCTCGTCTCGATCGCCAAGCCCGTCCTCGACGCCTGGGTAGCCTTCGGCGCCGGCGAGACCGCTCTGGCGTTGGCCATGCTGGCCGATGACGGCGCCGGCAGCGGCGGGCTCGAGCGCATCCAGCGCTACCATGCGGCCTCGATGCGGGCGATGCAGGGCGAGCTCGAGCCGGCGCGCGAGCTGCTCCGGGAGCTGGTCGAGCCCGATGCGCGCAATCCCGTCCGGCTGGTCGTGGCGCTGGCCGCGGTCGAGGTGCTGGCCGGGGCACCGGCGGCGGCCGAGGAGCTGTTGGCGCGCCAGCTCGAGGCCGAGCCCGGTGACATCGTCCTGGAGACGGCAGCTTCGGCGGTTCGCGACGGCAGCGGCCCTGATTTGCCGATCGACGGGCCGGCGGCCGGCATGGCCGACGCGCTGGTCAGTCTCGCCGGCGCCTTCGACGAGCAGGGCGCCCGCTCGCAGGCGCTGGTTCTCGGCCGGCTCGCGGCTTTTCTCGCCCCGGCGCAGGGCGACACCGCCTTGCTGCTGGCGCGGATCAATCTGCGCCAGGAGAACACGGCCGAGGCGTTGCGCGTGCTCGAGACTGTGCCGGCGGATTCGGTCTATGCCTGGGAGGCCCGGCTGCTCGCGGCCCAGGCGATGGCCGAGATGGCGCGCGAGGACGAGGCCGTGGCCACTCTCGAGGCGATGGCCGCCGAGCGGCCGGAGCGGATCGACGCGCTGGTCACCCTGGGCGACACGCTGCGCCGCCAGGAGCGCTATGCCGAGGCCGAGCGGGCCTATGACCGGGCGCTCGAGCGGGTGCCCGAGATCACCGCCGGCCACTGGCCGCTGCTCTATGCGCGCGGCATCACCCGCGAGCGGACCGATCGCTGGGACGAGGCCGAGGCCGACCTTCTGGCGACCCTCGAGCTCGAGCCGGATCAGCCCCTGGTCCTCAACTATCTCGGCTACAGCTGGGTCGATCAGGGGCTGAACCTGGGCGAGGCCGAGGAGATGCTGCGCCGGGCCGTCGATCTCCGTCCCGACGACGGCTACATCGTCGACAGCATGGGCTGGGCCTATTACCGGCTCGGCCGCTACGACGATGCGGTGCGCTATCTCGAGCGCGCGGTCGAGCTGCGCCCGCACGACCCGGTGATCAACGACCATCTGGGCGATGCCTATTGGAAGGTCGGCCGCTATCGCGAGGCCCGGTTCCAGTGGCAGCGGGCGCTGAGCTTCGAGCCCGAGGACGACGAGGTGGCCGAGATCCAGCACAAGCTCGAGCACGGGCTGGAGACCAACGGGCCGAGCCGTGGCTGAAGGGTCGCGCACGGTTCGGACGTCGTTCGGATCGGGTCGTGGCTGAGCCCATCGTCGAGCACGCTCCGGCCAAGCTCAATCTCGACCTGCTCGTCACCGGCCGCACCGCTTCGGGCTATCACGAGCTCGACAGCCTGGTCGTCTTCGCCGACGTCGCCGACCGGCTCACCTTCACCCCGGCCGACAGCCTGCAGCTGCGCCTCGAGGGCCCGTTCGCCGCCGGGCTCGCCACCGGCGACAATCTGGTCCTCACCGCGGCACGGCGGCTCGGCCTGGCCTCGGGCCGGGTGCCCGGGGTGGCGATCACGCTCGAGAAGAACCTGCCCGTGGCGAGCGGGATCGGCGGCGGCTCGGCCGATGCGGCCGCCACCTTGCGCGGTCTCGCCCGGCTCTGGTCGCTCGACTGGCCGGTTCATGCGCTGATGGATCTCGGCCTGGAGCTGGGTGCGGACGTGCCGGTCTGCGTTTACCGCCGGCCGGTGCGGCTGCGCGGCATCGGCGAGCGGCTCGACCCGATCCGCGGCCTGCCCGATCTGCCGCTGGTGCTGGTCAATCCGGGTGTGCCCGTCGCCACCGCCGCGGTCTTTCGCGCGCTCGAGCTGCCGACCATGGCCTATCGGCGGCCGGTGCTGCCGGCTCATCCGTCGCTCGGCCGGTTCGCCGTCTGGCTCGGCCAGAGCCGCAACGAGCTGGAGCCGCCAGCCCTCGATCTCGCCCCGGCGATCGGCCGGGTGCTGGAGCGGCTGCGGGCGATCGACGACTGCCTCGTTGCCCGAATGTCGGGCTCGGGCGCCACCTGCTTCGGGCTCTTCGCCGATCCGGCCAGGGCGGCTGCCGCCGCGGGCCTGATCCGGGCCGCCGAGCCGGACTGGTGGTGCACCGCCTCTACCGCCCGGGGAGACCTTCGATGATCCTGGCGTTTACCGATTTCGGCTTCTCCGGCCCCTATCTCGGCGAATTGCGCTGTGCTGCGCTGCGCGAGGCGCCGGACGTGGCTTATGTCGATCTCTTGGCCGATGCGCCGGCGTTTCGCCCGGATCTCGCAGCCTATCTCTTGGCCGCCCTGGCTTTGCGGCTGCAGCCGGGCGACGTCCTGCTCGGCGTCGTCGATCCGGGTGTCGGCACCGAGCGGGCGGCGTTGGCCGTCGAGGTCGACGATTACTGGCTGGTCGGCCCCGACAACGGTCTCTTCGAAATCGCCATGCGCCGTGCCGCCCGGGTTCGAGCATATCGGATCACCTGGCGGCCGCGGACCTTGTCGACCAGCTTTCACGGCCGTGATCTCTTCGCGCCCGTCGCCGCCCGGCTGGCGCTCGGCCACCGCCGCGGCCTCGCACCGGTGGAGCCCTCGCGGCGGCCGGCCTGGCCGGACGATCTCGACCGCATCGTTCATGTCGACCACTACGGCAATCTGCTCACCGGCCGCCGGGCGCAGACGCTGGACGAGACGGCGCTGCTCGAAGTCGCGGGACGGACGGTTCGCCGGGCGCGGACCTTTGCGGCGGTCGGTGCGGGTGACCTCTTCTGGTACGAGAATTCGAGCGGGCTGGTCGAGATCGCCGAGAACGGCGGCTCGGCCGCGGCCGCCCTCGGCATCGGCCCCGACGCGCCGGTCGCGATCACGCCCGGGGAGCCTCGATGATCGTCCGGTTGCAACCTGCAGCACCCCGCAGTACATGACGTGGAGGCTTGGGGCGTCGCCAAGTGGTAAGGCACCGGTTTTTGGTACCGGCATTCGTAGGTTCGAATCCTACCGCCCCAGCCAGCACTCCATCTCCCACATTCGTGAACCGGCTGTCCCGTAGCCGTGGCCTCGCCATGGGCGAGGTCGGGCTGACCCGCGCGCACTTATGGGGTAGACTCCACTTTCCTTTCCCTGCGGTCGGACCGCGCTGAGCGATCAGCTGGCCGAGCGGAGGGATCAGGTGGAGGATCGCCGT